>JBMYOR010000014.1:0-16770 GCA_049599535.1 Bacteroidia bacterium
CATCCTTTTATTCCTTTTTAGCGGCCAGTAAATATTAAGCTCATAAGAGAGCCTACTGAGTTGTGGAGATGGTGGCGCATTATTAATTTGAAAAGCATAACCCATCATAAAACTCATAAACCAAATATCAATACCTACTTGGGGGGTAAGGTTCACCATCCAAAGTTGATCAGATAATGGTAAGGTTCTAATCATATTAGCCTTAAACCCACCTGCTAATACATATGAGTAAGTACCACCCAATTGCAAACCATACATGTTTTTAAAAGGATTAATAAGCGCACTTGCATTAAATCGTGCTCTATGGGTAAATCTATAATTACTTTCAAGTTCGTAAAACCCAGTATAGCCAAGGTTTAAAAACCCCGTAAAGGCATCAACTCTTACACCAGTTTGTTTTTCACCCAAACTATCGGTAAATCGTGTAGTTCCGGTCATAAATCTTTGATAACCTATGGTTAACGATGGTTCCATGGGTTTTCTTTGGGCATACAATTGGCTCGCAAAAGCCAAGGCAAATGCTATAAAAAGTACTTTTTTCATTTATTTTTTTAATCCAATCTCTCTCAATCTTTCATCAAGGTATTCTCCTGCTGTGCAATCATCAAATTGTTTTGGGTGTTGCTCATCAATACAGCTTTCAAGGCAATCCAGTCTCATATCGCTGCGCGGGTGCAAAAAGAAAGGAATAGAAAATCTTGAGGTTCCCCATTTTTCGCGTGGAGGATTTACCACGCGGTGAGTAGTTGATTTAAGTTTTCCGTTGGTTAGCCGCTGCAACATATCACCCACATTTACAACCAATTGCTCGGGTAAGGCAGTTACCGAAACCCATTTGCCTTGTTTGTTTAATACCTGCAGCCCATCGGCCGATGCACCCATAAGTAGTGTAATTAGGTTAATATCTTCATGCTGACCCGCCCTTACCGCATTTTTTGGTGCTTGAGTAATTGGCGGATAATGAATAGGCCTTAAAATGCTGTTGCCGTTGTGTATTTTATTATCGAAGTAGGTTTCTTCTAACCCTAAATGTATTGCAATTGCCCTAAGCATATACTTACCTGTTTTTTCAAGGTTTTGGTAAGTTTCATTTCCTACAGCGTTAAAACCTGGCAATTCTTTAACGCTTACATTATCGGGGTATTCGCTTTTTACAGGGTCATCATCTTCAACATATTGGCCAAAATGCCAAAACTCTTTAAGGTCTCCTGCACTACTACCTTTAGCATGTTCTTTGCCAAAAGATGTGTATCCACGCTGCCCGGCCAAACCTTCAATTTCGTATTTAAGTTTGGTGGTTTCGTTAAGGTTAAAAAAGGCTTGTACTTGTTTGTATAGGTTTGCACTAAGCTCATCGTTTAAAAAATGACCTTTAATGGCCACAAAACCAATGTTTTCGTAAGCATCGCCAAGGGCTTTTACAAAGGCTTTTTTTCTTAAATCATCATTGCTTAAAAAATCTCTTAAATCTACGCTTGGTATTCCGGCTGAAGACATAATAATAGTATTTGCCGCTAAAATACTGCAAAGCACAACACAAAGAATAATTTGTTGAAGCAAGCCTAATTAACAAACCTATCGGCGCAGCTTGAGCTAGCAAAGGCATCAGGTTTGGCTTTAAACACGTAACCCATACTTTTTATATACCCCATGGCCTCGCTTAAGGCAGTATTACTTTTAAATCTTGCATCGGTGTTAATATCGGCGTGTACTTCAAGCTCAACGCCGTGCTGGTCAAGCATATCGCAAAGCTTATAGGCTATTTCAATGCTCTTAGCCACTTCGGTTATCATGCGTTCTTTAATACTCATTTTATCGGTGGTTTTTGTGTTTTTAATGAGCATAAAACCTCCGCTACGCTCCCTTACAAAAACTATTACTGATGCAAAATCAATCCAGTTTTTATGTTCTTGAGAATCAGTACCTATGCAAACTTTTAATTTATGGCCATTTTGGGTTTCTTTTCTAATCAGATTCTCAACTTCAATTAAGATTTCACCTGATATTTTTTCGCCTGATAGTTTTCGCCACATGACTTGAGTTTTGAAATTATGTGCTCAAGCTAGCACTTTTATATTACTAAAATGTTATTCATTAAGTAACACATGCTGGGTATCAACAGGCTGAAAGTGAATTTGTTAAAACTGAAAAATGAACCCGATATATGCACTCGATTATTCATTACTGCTTCAAATGGCTTAAAAACCGCCACTTTAGTTGGTTTTGTTTTTACCATTTGCAGAGAACTGCTTTTTACAAATTCCCATTTTATATATTGTTATTTAAACGGGTACAACAAACCTTAATGCAAATTTCAGATTTATTTAAGCAGATTGTAATCAACAAAAAAGCCCTGACTCAATTAGAATCAGGGCTTACTTTTTATGGTTTAAAAAGTGCTTAATCAGTAACTACTACCATGCTCGAAAAAGCCGTTTTATCACTAATAATGGTGTATATATAATTGCCAGCAGCAAGGTCGCTAACATCAATATTAATAAACTGCTTACCTTCAGTTAAATATCCTGTATTGTGTGTTTTTAAGGTTTTACCACCAATGGTTTCAATGGTAACTTTAAAATTATCTTGAGGCTCATTAATATCTAAATCAATGGTAAAAAAGTTGTTGGCAGGGTTAGGAAAATGCCCATTAAAGGTAGCGCCTTTCATATCAATAAAACCAATGCCTGATTCTACATCCATTACCGGAATCATCATTACATCATAATCAAATTCAAAGTAATTACCATTTCCATCGCTAAAAGTACGGTCAAGCGGAATAAACTCATCGCCTCCACTTGCGGCCCATAGTAGGCTCTCTTCATTAATTTTTACCATTGCGCGGTGCTCCCCTTTACCATCACCTTTTAATGATGAGTATAACTCAACAATATCGGTTGAGTCGCCAAAAGGGGTTACGTCTTCAAGCGCTACAGTAAGCAAAAAGCCATTCTCTACCAAGGTATAATCGCTCGATTTAAATTCAATATAGGTAAAAGAGTCAACATCGTCTCCTGTTGTAATCTCATAACCATAATACGATCTAGCGGCAAAAACTTCGTCAGGCTCGGTCATTCCCTTGCCCGATGCATGGTATAAACTCAAATCGTAGTTATCAGCACTTTCGTTTTGAATTCTCTTAGCAAATCCAATTCTACAACCTAGTACACGGGCGCTCCCCCAAAATGGGTACCAGTTACCAACTTCTTTCCAAAATAAATAATTAGTGCTTGTTGGCTTTAAAGCTACTCTGTATTGGCCTACGTTTATTACGGTGCTATCTACCTGCATACCGGTTCTTCGTTTTACATAGTCATCATATTCAACTCTGTCGCCACGTTTATAGGCAGTATTTTCATCGTTTCCATCGTTTATTTCATACACTTTACCTTTTTGTTCAACAACTACGGGCAATTGTGCCATAGCGCCAAATGCAAGCATTAGTGCAAAAAGTGAGAGTAGAGATTTTTTCATTTTAATATTATTTGAGAGGTTGAATGCCAAAAGTAATATTTAAGGCAAATTACGCTTAGTGCTTTGTCAAGTTTTTAGGTTTAACAATTGCAACAATCTCAGAATTTTTCAAATTCCAGTTTTTCCAGCTACCTGCAATTGATTCGGTAAACACAAGCCCAAGGGTTGGTATGTTGCTCTCAGTGGCTTGCAATTGGTCAATTGTAATTTGATTAATATCGGGATTATGAAAAACAATAAATACATGGTGGTATGTATCGCTTAATTGGTTGATTTGTCTAAAAATGGCACTAGGGCCCTTAAAGTATAGATTTTCATTCACCACAATTTCTTTTTGATAACCACAACGGGCGCAAATTGAATTTGCGGTATCAATGGCGCGTTTTGCTGGGCTTGTAATTACCAAATCGGGCAAAACGCCGTTATTTTTTAGCCATTTACCCACTTTTTTGGTATCTGCCACTCCGCGTTTAGCCAATGGTCTTTCTAAATCTTTTAGCTCGGGTTGTTTCCAGCTGCTTTTGGCATGTCTTATGAACACAACTCTCTTCATCTAACTTTCGTTGTATTTATTCAATTAAAAGGTCAATCTTAATATTTTGCCAACTAAATGAAAAAAGTTATCAAATACATACTTATGATAAATATTTATTTGCTGGCTTTTATTCTTTGGACCCACTCAGCGTTAAGTAAAAGCAATAAAACCCAAAACCAACGAACCGAAAAAAGACTAAAAGATTGATTTATAAACACTAATGAATAGCATAATAATTCAAAAACTCACTTTTATGTTAACTATGTTTGTTGCAACACACAACTAGCAGTGCGTGTATTAGGTAACATATTAAAAATGCTTGCCCTTGGGTTTGCTTTGTTTTTGGCTACTTTAAAAGTGGCTCAGGGGCAATGTGGCTCGTATTCTATTAGCGTAAACGATTCCAATATTTGCTTAAATCAAGTGGTTACCTTTAAGGCGCATAATGTAAAAGCATTAAGTGAGTACACTTGGTTTTTAGGCCTAGATACCATTACGGGTCAGGACAAAGACACCATTTCTACAGGGTATTTTAAAACAGGCAGCTTTAATGTTAAGCTTAAAATTAAACATAAAAATGGCGATACCTGCAGTGTGGTAATGCCCAATTTTATAAATGTAGGAAAAGCTCCGGCCTTACCCACGGTAAACGCTAATAAAACCAGTTTGTGTGATGTAAATCAAAGTGTTGCCTTAACAGCCACAGGTGCAGGTATAAGCAAGTGGACCTGGAATGTAGGACAAATACTATATAAAGACAGCACCAATAGCATTACTCATAAATTTATAAGAGCAGGTTATTTTGATGTAGGCCTTACGGTTGAAGATGGCTTTGGATGCAAAAGCACCATAGTGTATGATTCAATGATTTTGGTTGAAAGAAAACCAGCCATAAACTTGGGTGTTGGCGATACTTCGTTTTGCGATACACATACCCTGTTTTTAGAACCTACTTTTAATATGTTTTCTCAACGGGGGTTTAAATACAGTTGGGATTTGCCAGGCAGCCATATTACTGGCACGGCCAATAAGGTACCGGGTAGGTTGCTTTATCAAACTAAAGGGGCGCACACTTTTGCTCTAAAGGTAACCAGCCCAGGCAATTGTAAGTATAGTTACAATTTTAACGATACCCTTAGAATAGGAAAAACAGTAGATTTTAAACAAACAAGCAGCTTTACGGCACCTTGTAACAGCCAAACCTTTAAAATTAAATTATTAAATACAAGCCAGTACACAAATAATTTAGAATGGAAATTTCAAGGTGATTCTGTATCGGCAATTAGCAATAATAGTGGTGCAGAGATTACTTATAAAAGCAAAGGCAATTTTAAATACACCATTGGCCACAACGATTTGGGCTGCCACAGCGAGTATGTGGGGTATAATAATGTAACCCTACGGAGCCTATTGGCACAATACAGCCTAAATAAAAACTGCTCATGTAATCCGCACGATACATTTCAGGTATTAGAAAACTCTATAGGTACCAATGCTGCTACCCAATATTTTTGGGAAGTTTTTAACTCAAAAGATCAAGTGGTTTTAAGTAGTAATTTGCGTCAACCACAGTTTATATTAACTGATTATGATGTTTACAGTATTCAATTAAATATTGCTGATACATCGGGTTGTACCGATTCGCTTTATGAGTATGGAATAATTAAAATGGCCGAGCCCGAGCTGGGTTTGAGCATCGACCCCGCAGTAGCGTGTATTGGTAGCGATGTAGTTTTAGGAGTTGATTCTATTTGCGAAAGCGGATTTTTATCGGCACAATGGAAGGTTTTTGATGCGGCTAATAATTTGGTAAAAACATCAACTGATGAGTTTCCGGTTTTTGATTTTGACGATGAAGGTACCTATAGCGTAGAGCTGGTTTACGAAACTTCAAAATGCACCGATACGCTTTTTAGATCAAAGGCTTTTAAGGTGGTAAACCTACAATCAATTAATTATGTATTAAGCGATACTACCCCTTGCGAAGGCTCTGTAATAAACGCCACATTAAAAGTAAAACCAGAAAACATAAAGTCAACCGTAAACTGGACCATAACCCACGTAAGCAGTCAAAAACAATTTAAGGCAGCACCCGTACAGGGGCAAGTAGGGGAGTACCTAATAAAACCCAACAGTACCGGAATTTATGATATGAAAATTGTGGTAAGCGGAGGCAAAGGCTGCATTGATTCAGTTGAAGTATCGGAACTGGTTAAGGTTTCAGGCTTAAAGGCCAGTTTTACCGCTGAAGAAACTACAGGTTGCCTACCTTTTAACACTAGATTGCGTTCAGCAATTAATAGAAACGAGCATTATGATCACCCAACCGATAATACAATTAAATACGCTTGGCAAGTAGCACCTAGTAGCAATGTTGCGCTCAAATCTCCTACGGGTTCAACTACCGAAATAGATATTACCCAAACAGGAGATTATAATGTGTTTTTAACCGCGGTAAACAGCGATGGCTGTAGTAATAGTGTTTTAGAAGAAGACTTTTTTCAATTTGATTTTGATGCACTTTTTAGTATTGATACGATAACCTGCCAAAACTTAAGAATTCAGCCTACTAATAATACACCGGGCAATAACCTAAAGTATAAATGGTACGCCAATACAGCTGATGTAAATTTTTATACAAAAACAACTATTAAAGAGCCCCAACTTAGCTTTACCCAAGCGGGTACCTATCAATTGGGTCTTGTAGCCGAAACCAAGTCAGGTTGTAAAGATACTTTTGAAAAAACCATAGTGGTGCACCCATTTGCTCTCGATTTTTCAGTAGCCAATAACTCACCAAAATGCACGCCAGCTCAGTTTATTTTTAACATAAACAGTAATAATGTAGATACTTTTAAGTGGCTTTTTGGCGATGGTAAAAACATTGTTACCGATCAAAAAAGTATAGCACATGTGTATGACCTTTCAACCGTAAAACCTTTTAGAAACGATTTTAATGTTGGGTTAATTGGTCAAAACAACATTGGATGTTTAGATACTATAAGATATAATGATTTAATTAAGGTTTTGGGACCTAACCCTACATTTAAGCTAAAGATTAATCAAGGCTGTAATCCTTTACAGGTAGAGTTTATTGATTCAACTGAGCAGGTAGAGCGGTTTTACTTTAACTACGGAGATGGTAGCTCGGTAGATAGTGTAAGTTTTGATCAGCATACCTATTTTAAAAGAGATACCAACCGCCTTTTTGAGGTGTTTAAGCCCTACATAATTGCATCTGATAAAAACGATTGCTTTGTGTATTATCAACCTGACGATAGCATTATGGTGTATGCCAACCCTGTTTCGAGGTTTTGGACCAAAGAAACCAAAGTGTGCGCACCATTTGCTTTTGATTATAATAATCATTCAAAGTTTGCAAAAGAGAGCTACTGGGATTATAATAACAAAGGCGCCATTGACGATACCGTGAGAAACGGGCGCAAAACATACAATGCAGGTACTTACAGTGTAAAACTAATTACCAAAAATAAAATAGGCTGTACCGATACTCTTTTAAAACCACGGTATGTAAACTTAACTGAGGCTCCGCACGCAATTTTTAATCAAAGCGATACTTTTATTTGCCCAGGGGTTGCTGTGAGTTATAAAGATCAAACAAATGCATCGTATCCATTAGTAAAATGGAAATGGTATTTTGAAGGAAACGGTAATTTGGACTCAACAGGTAGCCAAAACCCAACAAGAGCATTTAAAGATACCGGCCTTTATACAGTTACATTAATTGCAACTGATGCCAATGGTTGTGCCGATACTATTATAAAACGTAATAGGTTTAGGGTTGTAGATAAACTTCCAATTGCATCGCCAAAACTGTACTACACTACCATTGAAAAAAATAACTCTGTTAACCTTCAGTGGAATCAACTCATGTCAATGGGTTATGATGAGCTGCAAATAATAAAAGATGGTGATTTTGCAAACCCCGTTAAGCGAATTCAAGATTACAAAACCATAAGTGTAAACTTACCCGATGCCGATGTTACTGATAGACCAGTAGAATACAAGCTTAATTTTATTGATAGGTGTAACGAACCTGACCGAAAAAGCGAAACGCACCGCACCATACACCTTACAGCTACCCGAAACGAAAAGCCTTTTGCCGTATTAAATTGGACCAAATACCGTGGTTGGGATCAAGTTGACGATTATGTGATTTATAGATCTGAAACCGGAAACGATTATAAAGAGATTGCTCGTACAAGTAATATTGATACTAATTTTATTGACTTTAGTGTTTGTGATCAAACCTATTATTATTTAATAGGCTCGGTAAGCCCCGTAAAAGGCTACATTACCTATTCAAATGTAGTTGAATATGATCCATATTATAATACCCCTAAGGATACTGTTTTTATGGAACTGGTTACAGTGCAAAACGATAGTATTCAGGTCTCGTGGAGTAATAATTCAAACCTAAACGTGCGCAACTTTTTTGTAGACCGGTATGATGAATTTGGCGGTTGGAAAAAAGCCTTTTATGAAACCACAGACACCTTTTTTATTGATAAATCGGTTGAATCTCATAGATTAAGTTACAAGTACCGCGTTTGGTACAGAGATTTTTGTAATAACAGAAACCCACCAAGTAATGAAGGCCAATCAATTTTGCTTTTGGGCGAAGTTTCTAATGAAGATTTTATATACCGCTGGAACCATTACCAAGAGTGGCAAAACGGGGTGAAAAACTATATAGTTGAAAAAACCTTTGACCTTAGCAGGCCGTTTGAAGAAATGTCTATTTTAGATAATGAAGCCACTACCGTAATTGATAATAAAAAGGCCACCAGAAGTGATAGCTCTTTTTACGTGCGAGTTAAAGCTATAGAAAAAGGCCCAAATCCCGACACCAGCTTTTCAAATATTATTAAAGTATACCCTGAGCCCGTGGTATACATACCCAATGCGTTTAGCCCTAATCGCGATAATGTAAATGATGTTTTAACAATGGATGGAATAGGTTTTCAGCGCGATGAATTTGCTGAATTTACCATGAGAATTTATAACCGTTGGGGGCAAAAGGTTTTTGAAACAGATACGTACGGCGATTTTTGGGACGGCAGTGTTGACGAAACCGTGTGTATGGAAGGCGTGTATACTTACTACATTCAATTGCGAGGTGTAAATAATACTATATATAGCTATTCAGGCAAGGTTACCTTGCTTCGATAAGTAAGTGGTACAATTTGTTTATATTGAACCCTTTAAGGTAATCAAACATGTTTAGATTTTTGTTAACTGTGCTACTAGGGGGTTTTTGCACACACTTAGCCTTTGCACAATGTGGCAATTATCAAATATATGCCAGTGATTCTGTGGGTTGCGAAAATGACATATTCTCGTTTAGAGTACATCCAAAGACACCTAGTGGTGCGGTACTTAATTGGGATTTTGATGTTAAAACCGTTACAAACGATGCCAACCCTACGGTGGCTTTTACTAATACAGACACTCTTACGGTTTCAGTTGAAATTAAATTTTCGAGCAGCCAAACCTGCAATATTGAACGTAAAAATTATATAAAGATTGGCAAAAGCCCTGCTGTAAATAAGGTATTTGTAAGTGATAAAGAGCTCTGCGACATAGGCAAAAGCGCTAAGCTAACAGTAAGCGCTCCAGCCGCCATAAAGCATACTTGGAGTATTGAAGGCAGTGTTTATTCTGGCAGTGCAAATACCGTTAATCATACATTTACAAAAACCGGTTACGCAAATGTTCAAATAGTATCGCTGGGGGATTTTGGGTGCGAAACCAAAAAAATATTTGATTCAATTCTTTTTGTTGAACGTAAACCACAGATAAAATTTGGATTTACTGATACAACGCTCTGTGGCGCATCAACAATTCAGCTTAAACCAAGTACCAATTATTATGGTCAACCTAAATTTAATCATGTTTGGGTTTTTCAAGGGGCTAGTCCATCTACATCTACAAACCAGCAACCCCCAAAAACTAGCTATACAGGTACAAACGGCAGTTATAATGTAAGTGCAACATTGGCTTCGGCGCTTACAAGCTGTCAGCACAATTACACATTTACCAATTTGGTTAAGGTGCAAAACGTGCCAACGCTTAATTTGGTAGTTGATGCTTTAAATGGCACAGGTTGTAAGAGCGAAAACTTTGGCCTAAAAGCCACAGTTCAAGGTTTAGATTCGGCCAAGCTTAATTTTTTTCACTTAAGCGGAGATTCAATAAAAATTAAGCGTATTAACGCCGATTCGGCTGTTGTAACGGGTAAGCATGCAGGCACCTATACCGTATATGCAAGCTATGGTTTTAGCAACTGCACCAAAATTGTTTCAAAAAAAATAACAGTACAAAAAAGTGATATCGTGGCAGACATGGATCGCTCGTTGCCCTGTATTTGTAACATTCCATCAAATATTTTAATTACTAACAAAAGCAAGCATGCTAATAACGAGCCCTTAAGTTTTGAGTGGGAACTTAAAAACCTAAAAGGTAAAATTTTAGCCAACAGCACTGATACTAACTTTAGGTGGAAAGCTGATAGGTACGGTGAGTTTGAATTAAGCCTTAAGGCCACCGATTCCGATGGTTGTTGGTCGCAAACAAGTTTTAGTTTTAAAGCACGGCCATTTGATATTGAATTTGAAGCATCACCTTCATCGGCTTGCCCACAAACTGCCATAGACTTTAAGCTGGTAGATACTTTGTGCTTTGGTGAGCTAGATACCGTTTGGTGGACCTTTTATGATCTTGATAAATCGGTGAGAAAAACACATAAAGGTCAAGATGCGGTTGAAAAATATCAGGATACGGGTTGGTATGGGATAAAGGTTGATGCGCTTACCAAAGAAGGCTGCCGAGATTCGATTAAGAGAGACAGTGCGGTACATATTATTGAGCTCAATGGCGTAACTGCCACGGTGCCAAATGGCCCTTTTTGTGTGGGCGATTTGGTAAAAATGCAATATGCGGTTTCGCCAAGCGATCTGGTAGGCGAGTGGTTTGGTGTTTTGTATAATGATGATACCACCATTTACACCCAAAAAGGCGACTCGGTACATTTTAGGCCTCCACTGCCGGGCACCTATAGTATTAAGGTAGTTTTTACAACCGAAGAGTGTACCGATAGTGTGGTTTTTAAAGATGCTATTGAAGTAGGTGGTGTTTTGTTTGACTTTTCGCCCGTAAATACAACAGGTTGTTTGCCATTTACTACTAATATTAATACTACCATTTTTGAAAACATACTCATTGGTACTAGCGATCAATCTATCAATTACAACTGGAGCATAAGCCCAAAAAGCCGCGGAAGTTTTGACGACGATACAAAGAAAAACCCAACTTTAACCATTGATAAATTAGGTACAATTGATGTTTCATTATTAGTAGAAAATGCCCAGGGCTGCTTAACTAAACTCACTAAAAACAACCTTTTTAAATTTGATTTAAAAGCTGATTTTGAATTGCCCGATAGCTTTTGTGCGGGGCTAGAATATCAGGTGGTGAATAAATCATTAGGATCGGTTGACACCATAAAATGGTACTCTGACAATGCAAATTTTAGAGCCCTACCATTCGATAGCAGTTTTAGCCCTCGATTTGTATTTGAAAAACCAGGCAGTTACACCGTAAACCTTAAACTAAAAAGCGCTAATGGTTGTGAAGAAAACGTATCAAAAAACATTGAAGTAATTGACTTTGGCTTTGATTTTACGGTAGATGATACCAGCACACAATGTTCGCCAGCACCATTTGAATTTACTGCTACGGGCACCAATGTAGATTCATTTGTATGGGATTTTGATGATGGCACAGACCCCTTGATTACTGATCAAAACTTTACATTAAAAATATATGATTTAATACGTATTGGTCCTTACAGAAACAAGTTTGATGTTAGACTTTATGGTATTAATAATATTGGCTGTGTAGATTCAATAGTAAACCTTGAGCTACTCACCGTAAAAGGACCGGTGCCAATTTTTAACTTTATAAATAACTTAGGTTGCGAGCCACTAAATGTTCAATTCGAAAATAAAAGTATAAATGCCAAAAAGGTTTATTTTGATTTTGACGATAACTCAAGTATTGATTCAGTAAACTATAATGAGCATGTTTACAATATAATAGACTCTACACAAGAGTTTATGGTTTACAAACCGTTTATTGTGGTGCAAGACGGACAAGGTTGTCAATATAGTTACCGCACCCCCGATTCGATATTAGTTTATAGCAACCCTGTGGCTCATTTTAACACTAATAAAAAACAAGGATGTGCCCCAGAGGTTATTGAGTTTAATGATACTTCTGAGTTTGCGTATAAATGGTTTTGGAACTTTGGTGATGGTAATACTCTAAGTGATTCATTAACAACTGCCAGTAACACTTATCAGGTGGGCAAGTTTAAACCTTACCTTGCTGTTGAAAACGCCATAGGCTGCCGAGATTCGGTATTTATAAATATTGATATATATGAGCCCCCACAGGCTCTTTTTAATCCCAATGAAAAAATAACCTGTGTAGGTAGGCCCATTACTTTTTTAGATTCATCAAAAACCAAACATCAAATTGTAAAATGGAAATGGGATTTTGGAGACACTTTAATTATTAGCGATACTTCTCAGTTGCAAAATCCTACCTATACTTATGATAGAATTGACGATTATGATGTAACCTTAGTGGTAATAGATAGCAACCAATGTGCTGATACACTAGTGGCCAAAAATGTGCTTGAGATAGTAAGTAAATTACAGGTAGATACGCCACAGATTTTATTTGCAACAGTATGGAACGATTTGGGAGTTGAACTTGAAACCGAAATGGCCGAGAAATCAATTTTTAAACGATATGAGTTGCAAGAAGTTGAAACACTAAATGATACTGTAGAAACTATAACTTTTCGTAAAGACACGTCTCATTTAGTATCGGGCCTTTTGCCAGATAATAACCGCTATTGCTTTAGGTTAGAGTTGGTTGATAAATGCGATTTTAGGCACCCGAGCGACACCCATTGTACTGTTTTATTAAATGTAGATGAAACTCAAAAAGAAGTAACCCATTTAAGCTGGAGCCCATATGTAGGATGGCCTAGTATTCAAAATTATCAGATTTATAGGGGTTTGGCAGGTCAGGCTTTGTTTCCTTTAGATGTAGTTTCGGCCACACAACTTAGTTATACAGATTCATCGATTTGTAATGAATTATATGAATACAAAGTGGTAGCGCTTAAATCGGTTGATTCGTTTTTATCATTTAGTAATGGTGTAGAATACCAACCTGAATACGTTTTTCAGGTAAACCCGCTTGAAATGCATGTTGCCACAGTACTAAATGAACATGTGCGTGTAAGTTGGCAAAAAAGCGAACAGCGAAATGTAAAGCATTATGCACTTGATAGAATGGCAAACGATAATGCTTGGATTGAAGATTGGCGCTTTTTAAACGATACTTTTATAATTGACAGTATAGCAAAAACCCAAACCAATTATTACATATATAGGGTAAGAGCTGTAGATGCCTGCGACTATAATAGCAAAAAAAGCCTAATTGCAAATAGCATATTATTAAACGCAAGCGCCACCGAGCGTGA
This sequence comes from Bacteroidia bacterium, assembly GCA_049599535.1. GTDB lineage: Bacteria > Bacteroidota > Bacteroidia > CAILMK01 > JACPUW01 > JACPUW01. The sequence continues at coordinate 13,590 of JBMYOR010000014.1, forward strand.
TTTTGTATTGAGCTGGAACCCTTATAAAGAATGGATTGCTGGGGTAAAAGAATATATTTTGCAGCGCAGGGCACCCAATACAAACCAGTTTGTAAATATTGCTCAACTCGGCCCAACCGATACTTCGTTTTTAGATACCAGCGCCTTTTTACAGTTTAACGATGCATTTGCTTACAGGGTATTTGCAGTAGAAAACGGAAATAAGGCTGATACAAGTTATTCTAACATTAGAGTAGTAGATCCATTGCCAACGCTATTTGTACCCAATGCTTTTTCGCCAGATGCCAATGGCACCAATGATGTATTTAATTTTAAATCATTTGCACTATTACCTGACTCAATACAAGCCAATAATTTTGAATTGAGAATTTATAATCGCTGGGGCGTACAGGTTTTTTTAACCAACAACTACAACAGCGGATGGGATGGTACATTTAATGGATTGCCATGCGCAAAAGGCAGTTATGTTTACCTATTAAAAGCACAAGGCAAAAATGGTGACCTTATATTTAGAAAAGGCGGAATAACCTTGCTTCGGTAGTTATGTTTTTATAATTGCAAGCAAAGGTTGTATTGCATTATTCAGCTTTTATAAATTTATGTCTGTAGCCATTAATTTCAATAAAATATATACCGCTAGCAAAGTGGGCTATTGATATTTGGTTTGTTGGGTTTAAAACGCCTTTTGTTATTGTTTTACCAAAAGCATCAATGATTTTAAAAGTATATTTTTTAGGGCAATTTATGTTTAAAACATTAGTAGCGGGGTTAGGGTAAACGCTAATTCCCAAGTCGGCTTTAAAGTTGGTTGATGAGGGCTGCAATACTTCAATGGTGCGTTTAACTTGAGCAGACACATTGCCAAAAGGGTCAGTTACTTTATATATCAAATCAAATGTACCTGCACTTTGTGTACCCTTAAACGTGCCCAATACATCTACTTTTAATTGTGTAGAATCAAAGTAATTATCAAAGTATGCCACTCCAGGGTCGGTGTAATTGGTCCATCTATCAATTTGTATATATGATGAATCAATAAGACTAACACTGGGTGCTGTGGTATCTCCCACACTTATTTTGCGCGTGGCCGATGCTAAATTTCTTTTTCTATCTATGGCTATATATTCAATAAAATAGGTTTGCATTTTTTTGGCAACACCACCCCAAGTACCGGTTTGACTTACACTTACAAAGTCCGAATCATTATCATAATAAACGTAGCCACTATCTACATAGGTGCTGTCATAAATCTCAACAAAAACTGAGTCTGCCCCAATCAAATTAATAACCGGTGGCAGGCTATCACCTACTAAAATTTTTCTTGTTTTGGCAGTTTTGTTTCCTTTATTATCAGTGGCTATATACTTAAGGGTATAGGTTCCAAAAGTTGATGTATCTACTTTTCCTTGTACGATTACTGTGGGGTTTGCGTCTAAAACATCGCTTACTAAATAGCCGGGATCGGTATAAGGATAGTTTAGATTTACAAAGTCAGGATTATTACCCAACAGGCTAAGTTCTGGCGATTTAAAATCTGTTACGGTTACTTGCCTTGTTGCCATGTAGGTATTATTAAACCTATCGTTTACAGTATAAGTAAGCAAATAAGTGCCATTAACTTTGGTATTTACCACACCAGTGGTTTGCACTCTGTGGCTTATGTTACCTTCTTGTTTATGTAGGCAAATAAAACCTGAGTCTATGTAATTGTTACTGCCAAGGTTTACCGTATCTACAGGGTTGCCAAGTAGTCTAAATTCAAAGTTGCTTGCGCCTGTATTTTCAATGTTTATATAATAATCAATTACCGTTGTTGCATTTGATTCAAAATTGGTTTGATTACCGCAAGGGTTTATTTTAAAAGTAGAGGTTGATGCAATAATTCGCATAAGTGTTTTGGCTCTTATGCTATAATTAGGAATGGTTATTTTAGTGTTTATAAAAGAATCTTTTAGATGAGATTGGGCAAAAATGTGCTCGCCGAGGTCGTCAAAATCAAAGTCTCCATTTAAATCAATATATACACTAAAATTTATATTATTATTTGAGTTAAAGTGGGCGCTTAGGTTATACGATTTACCCGGCTCAATTAGGGTATAATTGCGAGCTGATGTGTAGTTTTTATTATTGGTATTTATAGTTGAATTGGCAAACTGTATTTTAGAAATACCATAAGTATTTAAACCAGTTGGTATAATGGGGCAATATTTACCTACATAAATTGAATTTGCTTTTAGTATGGTATCGGTTATTGCACTTGAGTCTACCGAATCGCGATAAGTAATACCAGTGTAATAAAAGCCTGGCTTACTGTACTTGCCTTTTATTATGTACTTATTAAAAGTGGTTGTTTGTTTTTTATGGTTTTTATTCTCAAAAAACAAATCAGATTGCACATTGCACTTTTGCGAATTTTTAATAAGCTGTGTAGGCTGATTAACTTCAACAAAACAATTTTCAATTGAATAACTAGGCCTTTTTAAACTTGAATCGTTTATTATGGTATTTACAATTTTAGTAACTGAACTTTTGGCACCACAAAATGATTCTGCAGTAAGATTTACTTCAAACTGAGCACTAGTATCGGCATAAAAACTTGGAGATGCACTTTCGCTATAATCTTCAATACCATCGTTATTAAAATCCCAACTTAGTTTGGTGTAGTTGTTTACAGTGGCAAATGCTTGTGTTAGGCTACCCGTACATACAGTATCGGCAATATATAATCCAATTTGAGGTAATGTAATAGCACTATCAATTACTTCCCAATCTAATACAAACCCATTACCAATGGTTTTAGGGTTGCTATCGGCATAAAAGTAAATAGATGCAGCTCCGCTTTTGGCTATTATATTTTTGGGTATGCTTGCATCACTTAAGCTGCCCGTAATACCATTAGGGTATTTATTAATATCCCAAAGCGGAATTTCTTGAGTGTTGCCGTCCCAAATTTTTATATAATCGCCATGTGCAATATCAAGTTGGTCAAAGTTTAGTTTTAAGGGCCCATCGCAATTTTCGATTAAAAAATAACAGGCTTTTGCGGGTTGATAAGGTAAATCTTCGCCGCCATTATCAAATAATCTGCCCATGCTACTGCTCGATGTATAATCGCTGCACATGGTGTTAAACTCTCTAATTTCTATATAATCTTTTTTGCAGATTGAATCTGAGCCTTTGA
>JBMYOR010000015.1:0-16760 GCA_049599535.1 Bacteroidia bacterium
ACCAACTCACTTTTAAATGTCTTTAAGTCTAAAATATGTATTTCATTTCTCCCTCTTAAATACACTCCTTTAGTCATATCTTTATTAAAAGTGATTTGCCTGTTATTCATATTATTTTTTGTGATTTGTTTAAGATGTTAAAATTTTAGCGGCGGCTACTCATGTGCAAGAATTTTAAAATCAGTTAAATCAAAATGGTCTAATATCTCACAGTTTCATTGATAACTGCATTTTTTGCTTTATTTGCCGCACTAATTTCAAACGCAAAAAACTATGTCAATTTCTGTAGAGAACCTTAGTAAAAACTACGGCTCGCAGAAGGCGGTTGACAACATTAGCTTTAAGGTAAATTCAGGTGAGATTCTTGGTTTTTTAGGCCCAAATGGTGCCGGCAAAACTACCACCATGAAAATTTTAACTTGCTATTTGTCGCCTTCTTCAGGTAATGCATCAATAAATGGGGTTTCGGTACTTGAAAACCCAGATGAGGTAAAGCGAAAAATTGGTTACTTGCCCGAGCATAATCCACTTTACCTTGATATGGCCATTTTTGATTATTTAGAATTTGTGGCAGCTATGCAAGGGGTTCAAAAAAGCAAGATTAAAAATGCAGTAAAAGAAATGGTGGGCATTTGCGGACTCGATCGCGAAAAGCATAAAAACATTGGGGAGTTATCTAAAGGTTATCGTCAAAGAGTAGGTTTAGCACAAGCGCTAATTCATAATCCTGAAATTCTCATTTTAGATGAGCCTACTACCGGGCTAGACCCCAATCAACAAGTTGAAATAAGAAACTTGATAAAGAATATTGGTAAAGAAAAAACGGTGATTTTTTCGACCCATATATTACCTGAAGTAGAAGCCACTTGCGATAGGGTAATGATTATTAATAAAGGGCAAATAATAAAAGAGGGAACCACACAAGAAATTAAAAAGAGTAGCCAAGGCAGCGAAATTGTTAATGTGTGTATAGAAGATGCAAGTGATAATAACTTGCTGTACAAAGAGCTATCAATGCTTAGTACCGTGCAATTGGTTGATCCAGTAGAGCTTAAGTTGGGTAAGTTTCAAATTCAGAGCAAACCCCAAATGAGCAGCAAACGCGAGCTTTTTAGTTTTTGTGTACAAAAGGGCTACATACTAACTGAAATGAGCAGTTTCGAAACCAGTTTAGAAGACATATTTAGAGAACTAACCTTAAACTAAATTTTGGAATGAATAAGATTTGGATTTTAGCCACACGCGAGTTGAAAACATTTTTTGATTCGCTTATAGCCTACATTATGTTAGCTCTATTTTTAGGGCTTACAGGTTTTTTTACTTGGGTTATGTTTTCTGATATATTTTCAACCGGGCAGGCCAGTTTGGTGCCGTTTTTTAATGTGGCCTATTGGAGCCTGTTCTTTTTTATACCGGCTCTTACTATGAAAATGTTTGCTGAAGAAAACCGAACGGGTACCATTGAGCTTTTACTCACAAAGTCGGTTTCAGATTGGCAAGTTGTGGTAGGTAAATTTTTATCGGTACTGCTGCTCATTTTAATTGCTTTGGTGCTCTCGTTGCCTTACTACATTTCAATTACAATGCTGGGCGAAGGCGTTGATCATGGTGGAATATTAACAGGATACTTGGCCTTAATATTAATGAGCGCAGCTTACTCTGCCATTGGAATCTGGACCAGTAGCCTTACCAATAATCAAATTGTAGCTTTTTTGCTAGCATTAATTATTGGTTTATTCTTTCATTTACTTTTCGGAATGTTGGCTGGTCAATTTAAAGGAGTGGTTTCAAGTGTGCTTTATAACTTAAGCACTTTCAACCACTTTACATCAATGATCAGGGGTGTATTAGACTCGCGAGATATAATTTATTTCATAACCCTTTGTTTAGCTGCTTTGGTGCTTACCGAGCAAGAACTTTCACGCAGACACAAAGCTTAAAACCAAGATAAATGAAAAATAAAGACATAAACATAAATTCATCTTTTGGTACTAAAGCCATTTTGGTGGTGGCTATTTTGGTGTTAATTAATGTAGTTGCTGGTATGTATTACTTTAGGGCCGATCTTACAAAAGATCAGCGCTATACCCTAAGCGAAGGCACAAAAGCAATTGTTGAAGATCTTGAAGACGTGCTCACTATTAAAGCATTTATTACCGATAATCTCAATGCCGAGTTTGATAATCACCGCAGAGAAGTAATTAATATTTTAGAAGAGTACCGCGAATTATCTAACGGTAACATTCAGCTTGAAATAATAAACCCGGTTGAAGATGAAGAGAAGCAAGAAGCCATGCAGTTGGGCATTCAGCAGGTAAGTTTACAAGAGCAAGCTAAAGATAAGCTTGAAGTTGAGACCGCATTTTTAGGGGTAGCATTTGAAATGGGTTCGCAAACCGATGTGATTCCGGTATTAGCGCCAAACGCGCCAATTGAGTATCCTATTACTAAAAGTATTTATAAGGTAGCCAATGAGATAAAGCAAAAAGTAGGTTTAATTACGGGGCATAAAGAAATTTCAAAAGCCCAAATGCCGCAACTTGCTCAAGAAGCCGAGGTGTTTTATCAATTTGAAGATGTAAAACTTGATGGTACTAGTAATTTATCAGATTACAAGGCACTACTTTGGATAAACCCACAAGATACCGTTGATGCCAAAGAGCTAAAATTGGTAGACGACTATATGGCAGCGGGCGGCGGATTATTAGTGGCCTACACAAACGCCATGATGGGTGGCGGGGGTCAAAATCAACCCATTATGTTTAATGATTTATCTGGCCCATTTGAAAACTGGATAAATACAAAGGGTATTGAATTTGAAAATTCAGTGGTTTTTGATGTAAACGCCCAAGACGTGCCGATTAGCGTTTTTGAGCAACGTAGAATTTACTATTTTCCTGTAATTCAAAGTTTTGGAGATCATTTGTCAACCAAAGGTTTATCGGTACTAACCTTACAATTAAGCAGCCCAATGCTATACACAGGTTCAGGCTCCTTTACGCCTTTGTTGCTCACATCAGAAATGTCGGGCAGAGAAAACATGCCAGTTCTTTTTGATTTGAATAAACAATGGACTGAAGATGAGTTTACCGAAAAAGGCATAACTCTAGGAGGCGCCATTGAAGATGGTAATCAAAAAATGGTTGTAATTGCAAATGGTGAGTTTATAGCCAATGGGCAAGGTCAGGGTCAGCAAATGCAGCAAATAAACCCAGGCAATGTTAGTTTTATCTTAAATTCAATTGATTGGTTAAGCGGTAATACCCAACTTACTCAACTTAGAGGAAAAGGCATTAAAAGTGTGCCTATTGAAAATGTTGAAGAAGGCAAACGAAACACATATAAGTATGTAAACTTTCTTTTACCGTTGTTATTAATTGTGCTTTATGGCTTTATACGCTTTCAATCAAAAAAGGCAAAAAGGCAAAAGTGGAAAGAAATGTCTTCCAACTAGTTATATTTGATTTAAACCAACTTTACATATATGAGGTATTTATACTTACTAGGGTTAGTAGCTCTGGTTTCATTTTCGGCTTACGCACAAACCGGTGGCTACAAGGCTTTAAACTTTAACGGTAGTACAGATGATGTAACTATTAAAGATAAAACGGCCATAAACCCAACAAGTGAGCTTACAGTTGAAGCTTGGATAAAACCAGAGAGTTTTGCCCGCAATATTTATGAAAACTCAGTTTTATGTAAACATGGTTGGAGTTCGGGTAACGCTGGCTACGTTTTAAGATGTGGTGCATCTGGTCAAGCAAGTTTTAATGTAGCATCATCAACGGGGTCTTGGATGGAGGCCCAATCATCAACCGGTGTTTTAACTACGGGTACTTGGTATCACATTGCCGGTACTTTTGATGGTGATACCGTATCGGTTTACGTAAACGGGATTTTAGTTGGTAGCCGATTGTATAAAGGCTCAATTACACCATCATCGGGTTTAGATGCAAAAATTGGTGAATTAGCAAATGGCAGCGGCCGAAACTTTGATGGTGACATTGATGAAGTTAGAATTTGGAAAAGTGCGGTAGACGAGAATACTTTGAGAGATTGGATGTGCCAAAGGGTAAATTCAACACATCCTGATTATAAAAATTTGGTGGGTTATTTTCAAATGAATGAAGGTACTGGTTCTTCAACAGCTGATAGTTCATCTAGCGCTTTATCGGCTGCTATAAATGGAGCCGATTGGGCCAACTCTGGTGCGCCCATTGGCAATGTGGCAATAAACAGTTATACTTCGGTAAGTAATTTAAAGCTACAGGGCGATAGTTCAGATAATTTTGAGATTAATAATATAAAGGGTAAATACCAATCAGTTCACCTATACAGGTTAAAAGGCAAAACCCAGGTAAGCAGTGTAAATACGGTTACTGCAACTGTCGACACGCTTCAGTCATGGGGTGTTTATTTTTCAAAACCATCAGGTGTAAGCTATAATGTAAATTACGACTACTCTGGTTTTAAAGGCAATGAAACAATTAATGAGTGCTCGGTTGATTTATTTTACCGAAAAAGCCTGCCTACTTGGGCTTGGAATACAACCAACTCTAATATTTATTTAACAGCAGATTCAATTACAATAAGCAATCAAAAATCAGGAGGTGAGTATATTTTGGGTAATGTGAGCCTTAATAGAGTACTCACTACAAATACAGGCGATTCTGTTTTTTGTTCGGCTGAAACAATTACCATTAGTGGCCCGGGCAACTCAAGTTTTAGCTATAAATGGTATAAAGATGGAAAGCTATTGCCAAACGATACGCTCTCGGCCTTAACAGTAAATAGTGCGGGTAAATATTCTTGTGAATTCTCAAGAGGTAGTAATTGTGTGTATAAGAGTAATGTTAAAAATATTTCAACTGTAAAATCTCCTAATGTAAGTTTAAGCGCCTTATCAAATGTTTGTATTGATAAAGATACTGTTGTAATAAATGGCGGCTTGCCTGGCGGCGGTACATATTCTGGCTTGAGCATAAGTTTAGGTGATTCAATTTTTAAACCTTCGAGCCTAAGTGCCGGAGTATATAATGTAGTGTATTCATTTACCAATAAAAACAACTGTACCAATACCGATACACAAAGCATCGAAATATTTAAACTACCTAATGTAAGCGCAAAAAGAAACTATCAGGTATGCGATAACTTAGATACTGTGCATTTAAAAGGGGCAACCCCAAATGGTGGGACTTATACAGGGGCAGGTATTAACCGCAATATTTTCTATCTAGATTCAATCAATCGAAAAACAGGTAAGTATACTTACGTTTATGAGTATACTGATTTAAATGGCTGTTCAAATACGGCATCATCAAATATTCAAGTGGTTTTTTCAACCCCAATTACTTTTAACCCCATTGATACCAGCTGTGTTAATCAAGTTCCTTTTAAAATTAAAACAAACCCAAATCAAGGTGTTTATGAAGGTAACGGCATGAGTGGTAGAGAATTTAACCCGGCAAAAGCGGGAGTTGGTTCGCATTGGATTAGTTTTAAGTTCGAAAACATTGATGGCTGCATTACCAAAGATTCTCAAATAGCAGTGGTTAATGGAGTTACTCAGGCAAGTTTTAACACCAATACCAAGTTGTGCGAAAATGATGATACGCTACTATTAAAATCAGGCATACCAAAAGGGGGAGTTTATGCAGGTAATGGTATTACAAACGGCGTTTTTGATCCACAGCAAAGCGGAGAAGGAAATCACACCATAAGCTATATTTTTACCAACTCAAGTGGCTGTAGCGATACTGCAAACTCAAGTATTACAGTAGCTTCAGTTTCTGATTTATCGCTTACTGCAGTTGATGCACAGTGCTATAATGGTAGCGCTTTAGTATTAAATGCCGTAAGCCCTACCGGCGGAAATTATCAAGGAAAAGGAGTTACAGGCACAAGTTTTACACCTAAGTCTGCAGGAGCGGGCGTGCACAATATTGAGTATGAGTTTACCAATGCCGATGGCTGTAAAAGCGATACAGCATTTACCATTGAAGTTTATGAGCCCAGAGCAATTAAGTTTAGCATAGATACACAGCTTTGCTCAAATGGCGATTCAATAGATTTGAGTTCAACAAGACCAAAAAATGGGGTTCATACAGGTACAGGTGTTAGAAATGAGTATTTGGTGCCAGCTCTTTTAAATTCAGGAACAAATTGGTTAAAATACACTCAGGTTGACGTTAATAACTGCGAAAACTTTGATTCAATTGAAGTTATACTTGTACAAGTACCTGATGTGAGTTTTAGCATTGATGCCGAATTCTGTAAAGAAAACAAACAAATAAATTTTGAAAACGGCATGCCTGCTGGCGGTAAGTATTATATAGATAATAAGCAGGTTACAGGCTTAAACCCGGGTAATATGAGACTCGGATTATTTGAAGCCAAGTACGAGTATAAGGTTCAGGGTAGTGATTGCAGTAGCGCAGCTGTTAAGTCATTTATTATTAAAGGTATACCTGAAAAACCAAGTATTGTTGAGAACAATAATGCCTTAACATCAAGTGCTGCTAGTGGTAATCAATGGTTTGATGTAAATGGGGCAATTAGTGGCGAAAAAGGCAAAAACTTTACACCATCGGCCAACGGAGATTATTACGTAGTGGTTACAAACGATTCATTATGTACCAACCAAAGTGATGTGTTTAGCTTTACGAACTCATCTATAAACAATTCAGAAATTAATAGTGTTAAACTTTATCCTAACCCTACATCAGGTATAGTTTTGATAAACAGTGATTTAAAAACTGAAGTTGAAACGGTAACTGTACTGGATTTAAGTGGGAAAACAGTATATGTAAATAGCAATGTAAATGGTGTTAAAAAGCTAAATGTAAGTAATTTACAAAGCGGAACTTATTTGGTTAAGTTAATCACTACCAAGCAAGATCTTATAATTCAAAAACTTATAATTAATCGTAACTAAAAAATAGAAGTAAGGTGCTCAATAAATTGAATACAAAATCCCTATTGTTTTTGTTTGTGGTATTGGCCGCAATTGTAGTAATAGTACAAATCAATAAAAGTGAAGCTCCAAAAAGCACAATTCCACAGCAGCTGGTATTAATTGATTCAGCTGAATTAAATAGGTTAGTAATAGTGCCTAAAGATGAGCAGGCTTATGAGCTTGTAAAAAGCCAAGGTAATTGGGAACTAAAACTGCCAAGTGGTAAAAATGTAGCCATTGAAAGTAAATTACTTAAAGGCTCTATAGGTAACTTGCTAAGTACTAAACCTAAAAGGGTGGTTACACGTAGCCAAGAAAAATGGAACCGATATGAGGTAACCGATTCAACAGCTATAAAAATTGAGTTTTACAACAACAACAATAAGTTGGCCGCACTTTACATAGGCAAGTTTGACTTTAACCAACAAACAAGAGCTATGTCAAACTTTGTAAGAGCTGAAGAGAGTAATGATGTACTTATGGTTGAATCCGCGCTAAGTTTTGATTGGAATAAAAATGCATCAGACTGGAGAAATAAAAAGGTGCTTTCTACCAGTATTTCATCAATCAATAAAGTTGAGGCTAATGGCTTATTTAAGTTTACACTGGTAAATGACGATGCCACGGGGTGGATTACCAGTGGAATTGAAATGGATACAGTGGCAATTGAATCTTACATTAACAATTTAGCTACTATAAATGCTCAAATTTTTGACGATGAAATTTCGTTAATGGATATGGGCGAAGCTATAGGTACGTTTAACATTTTTACTGAAAAGGAGAATCACAGCATAAGTATTTATAATACACCAAGGGGTAAAAGGCTGGTGAGTAGCCAAAACCCGCAAAACATTTTTGTGTTTGATAAAAGTGTTGAAGAAAAACTTATACCCCATATATTGTTGAGTACTACTGATCAGGCACAATAAGCTTAATTGATTGTTTTTTAGGTGCTAAAGTTCTTGTAGCTGAAAATTAAAAAGCACAACACAATTACGTTTACTACTAAAGCTTAACTATAGTCATAACGGAGTGAGTGCGTAATTGACCACTTTTAGTGCATAGTATAACCATTCTAAACAAGTGGGATTAACTACTCAAATGCATTACGCGCGCCAGTGGGTTAAATAACTATTAGGTAATTGCCTAAAAACAAAACAATTGAAAAAACATTTAGAAATTATATTTTTTGTGATGGTTAGTGCCGGGGTGTTGGCTGCAAGCCCAAATGATACCCTGCATTGGCAATGGAACAAAAAGCTTAGCTGGAGCGATTTTAAGGCAAAACCATCGGCATACAAGAAATTGCAATGGAATGCCGAAACCAAATATATTGCTTGGGATATGAGCAGTTCTGATCAATATCTAAACCCAAGAGTCAATGTTGTGGTGTATTTCAATAGAGAAGCATCATGGATTAGAGATGCACAAAAAACAGATTACAACTTATTGAAAATTCAAAACAAGTTCGATCTTTTTGAATTGGGCGCTAGGCGTGCTCGTTTTATGCTTGATTCGGTAGTAAAAAGTGGCGGGAAGTATTATTATGAAGACGCCGAGGTGTACATTACTAAAGCTTTTGACTGGTACGATAGGAAAATTGACAGAATGTATGCCGACTATAGAAATTCAACTATAAAAGATGCAGGAGCCAAATGGGAGAGAAAAGTTGATAGCTTATTGAGTATTTATTATGAATACAACCGATTTGTGAAAGAGAAAACAGGCAAAATTGGCTTTGATTTTACGCTTGAAACTGGTCCGAGTTTTTGGTTAAATAGAAATGCCGAGCATGTACAAAACCTTGCGGCAATTAGAGGCCAAACCTCATACGGAATACTGTATAAGGAGTTTTCTTTTGGTTTACAAATTGGCATTTGCAACAATTGGGCATATCCTGAGCTAAAACATAGGCTAAATTTTGACATTGGCGACCCTGACCAACTCGCAGTGAGAGATGTACACCTTTATTTGGCAAAGCGTTTAGTTGATGGGAATAAAGTCAGTTTTTCAGCAAGTATTATGGGAGGTAGAGCCGGAGTAGGTTCAGTAAATATAACAACTGAAACTACTTGGTCTTACGGAGCGGGTATTATGGCTGATTATCATTTCCAAAAATACAAGAATGCCAATGCTGAAATTAACTTAAGGTTTAAGCTTGAATATACTGCCGCAGATTTTACCTACTTCTACCAGCAAAGGCTTATAAATTTTACCATTGGTCTAGGTATGTATGGTCATGGTACAAGATATAAAAGGCCCCAGACTCCAATCAAATTCAGGTAATATGAGAGTTGTTTTTATCTATATACTATTATTCCTTTTAATAACTCAAATTACAAATGCGCAATCAGACACCATAAGGTGGCAATGGGGCGTAAAACTGACTTGGGATGATTTTAAAGAAGAACCTGATGGTAAAAAATATGATTGGACCATAAACCAATGGAAAACCACCAGCAACTTAAATCAAGGCAAAGCTGAGAACCCAAAGATTCAAATAACAATTTACATGAATAGGGCTACCAGCTGGGTAAAAGAACATGCCAAAACACTTGATAATTTAGAGCGACTAAACCACATATTTAATCTTTATGAACTCGGTGCACGAAAAGCCCGCTTTAGAATGGATTCTATTGTACAAAGCGGCGGCAAGTATAATGTAGATGAAGCCGAAGAGATAATTAGGAGATCTTTTGAGTGGTATGAATTTTTAAGTACCAACATGGCCAACGATTATAACTCTGAAGAACGGCAAGACTTTAGGTTTCATTGGCGAAACAAAATCGATAGCCTTTTTGATGTTTATAGAGATTACAACCGCTTTGTATTGAATAAAACAGCCAAGGTGGGTGGCGAATATGACTTTCAATTTGGCGCTACCAGTTGGAATGAGAATACTGCGGGCTTATTAAAACGAAATCCAAATTTTCATTTCTCAATGAGCGCGGGATTCGTGTATCAAAAACTCTCAATTGGTGGGCGCTGGGCCATTAATACCAATAGCGCTCAACCTGAATTTATAAATCGATTGGGAATTGATTTAGCCGATTCTGATCCCCTTTTATCGCAAGGAGAAATTCAGCTATATGCGGGTACAAGATTATTCCAAACCGAACGATTAGGTGCCAGTTTATTTATTGGTGGCGGAAGCTCTTACATTGAGTTTTTAACGGCTAATAGATTCTGGGCATGGTGTTACACGCCATCAATTGCTTTTGATTGGGATTTTGTAAAACAGGAAAAAAAGCTCAATAAAAACTACCATTACAACCTGCGTTTTAGGGTCGATTATTCGGTGGCCAATTTTTTTGATTATTATAACTCAAGACTACTCACCTTTTCAGTTGGCTTATCAGGCTTTGGCTATGGCAGAAGGTACGGGATGGCCAAAACTCCAGAACGCTATAGGGGAATGATTGATTAATTTGAATTCCTAGTTTCCTTATCAATATATTTTCAATAGCTCTGGGTTTTAACCCAGAGAAAATAAAAACATTTCCAGTTAGGATTTAACCCAAAATAACCTTCAAAAAAAGAAAGCGGCAACCCAAATTTGAGCTGCCGCAATCCCTATATTGTTCACTTCCGGTTAGGTTAATTTTAAACGAATGTAGTTGGCACTGAAACCTTTAACTCCTTTTTTGTGAGAACTTCAGATCGGTTAATAACCCGAAAGCCAAATACAGTATGTATTTGATTATCTAAGCTTTGTCACTTTTATACCACTCTTCAACTTTCTCCCGAGCCCAAGGTGTTCGGCGTAAAAAGTGCAAGCTCGATTTTATTGAAGGGTCAAATTTGAAACATCTAATATCAATTCGTCTGCCCATTTCTCGCCACCCGTATTCAGCCACCAAATATTCTAATATATCCTTGAGCTTAACCCCATGCATAGGGTCTTGCTTTTGGATAGTAGGTTGATCCGCTTTTTGGGGCTTTTCAGCTCGTGGTTTTCGTTTTTGGATTTTCAAAAATTTGGGCTTCAAGTATTTTTCAAAGGTGATGAAAATTTTTACAAGCCCTAAAAAGGCAAAAAGCTCACTTCTTTCCCTTTGGTGTTAAAGGCGAATTGAAAACCTATTTCATGTTGATGCCAATTATATCCATTCCAATTTTCCCTTAAATAATTGTAGCTAATTCTACATTTCTTAAACGAGTATGCCGCGTAGCAACTCGGATTTTTACCATAAGACTTTAAGAAATATTGCAAACCGAGCCCTAATTCCAAACGCTTATATCTTATACCTGCAAGGGCATAACTCCTTGGCCGGTTATCATTTCCATCTCGCAACATAATTGCATAGTGTATACCAACATTTTTGTTCAAATTTATTTGGTGTACCAAACTAGCATTAAAGTACTCATAGTATAATTGATCTCCACTTAGGTTAATATTAGTTGCACTAAATCCTAAATAAACATTTCTATATTTCACAAGCAGACCAAAGTCAGAATTTACGAAGTTTATAGAGTTACGGGCTGCACCGCTAAAAAGCTTTGCATGACCAAAATTGATATCAATTCCACCGGCGAAAATCCAATTCTTTATTTTATAGCCATTGCTGTAACCCAATTCTACACGTCCATCACTGTAGTCAAATAAACTGTTTCTATTATTTGAGATTGCAACATAGAAATTGCCTAACGTACTATGAAGCTGTGCCTGAACTAAGCTTGAATTATAAAACTCAAAGCTTTTTCTCCCAATTGTAACCGCCGAATAATCTTGAACTGAAGCGAAGGCAGGATTTGTTTGAGAAAAAAAAGTATTCATGTTGTTTGAAAACGGTATTTGCGCGCTCAGAGCATTTACCAATAGTGTCACTGTGGCTAATAGTACAAGTCTTTTCATATAAAATGCTTTTGGTAAAAGTAGTAATCTGATAGCTTACCGATGACTTCTATTTCATAAAGACCAAACACGTTTTATATCTGGTTATTTATCTTTTTTAAAAAGGCAAAAAGCTCACTTCTTTCCCCTTGGTGTTAAAGGCGAATTGTAATGACAGCTCATGTTGTTGATGGTTGTAATAATCATTCTGAGGATTTATAAAATTCATAAACCCATAAGCTATTCTTAGGTTTTTGTAAGAATAGGCGCATAAAAGCTTAGGAACATTACCCAAGTTGTAAAATTTAATGCCATATCCTAAGTCCAATTTTTTAATTCTTAAACCAATTGAAATGTGGTTAAAACTGCTGTTATAACGTTGGCTCGATCTCTCTTGTACAATTGAATAATAAATACTACTTTGTTTTCTTAACTCAATTTGATGGAAAATACTAATTAAATAAAACCTATCATAGTAACTCACATCTATTATTGACACATTGCGAGCAGCAAATCCCAATTGAAAATTTCGGTATTGAATTGCTGTACCAAAATCAGTCATTAAACCATTTTCAAAGTATGGATCCATTGGCAGATAACAGTCTTCAAAATCAACATATTGAATAGCTCCATTTAGTGAAAGTCCAAACGAAAATTTCCACTTCTCAGTTTCTAGTTTCTTTGCCAAGCCAACTTCAATAGCATTAGTACTCGGAGAACCTAAAGTTTTATTTCTCTGATTTAAATATGAACCAAAATAGCTGAGCTTATTACCCGGAATGGTAACTTGAGCTAAACTGTATTCTCCATAAAACCCAGTTTGAAATTGATTTAATAGACTAAAGGTGCCATAATCTGCAAACGCAGCAAATGCTGGATTTGTGTAAGAAGAAGCACTATAAAAGTTATTGAAATGTGTTTCTTGAGCATTTGCGCTTAATACTATAAAAGAAACTATGGATAATGTTACTAGAGTTTTCATTGCACCAATATACTAAAATGGCAAAAAGTTCACTTCTTTTCCCTTAGTGTTAAAAGCGAATTGTAATCCGATTTCGTGAACTCGCCAGCGGCCAATAGCCTTCATATTAATACAATTGTAATTAACTCTATATCGCTTAAATGAATATGCAAGGTAATAACTAGGAAATACATTGCTTTCGGCTAAATCATTTGCCGGTAAGTTGTTTTGAAACCCACCACCTATTTCAAGCCTCTTAACCCTAAGCCTTAGGTAATTATCTATTCTATTAAATCCGCCACTTCTTGTAAATATTGACGCGTAATTCAAACTAAAAGCATCTGACAACCTAATGCGGTGAATAAAGCTGATATTGAAATTTTGAGTCAAACTTAATTTGCGTTTTATAACATAAGGCGATACATGAAGCAAATGAATCCTTCTGCTTGAAAAACCAAATTGCACACCCTTATACTTTAGATTAAACCCTAAATTAGAATTTATAAAGCTGCTCCATTGTGTTGTGTCGGCTATTCCAGGTGCAACCCTTTTGAATTGGGTCATGCTCATTGCCATACCTAATCCACCAGAAATAATCAAATCACCTATATCAATTTTATGAGCATAGCCCAAGTTTAAATCATGAAAAAAAATGCTGCTACTTGATACGACAGCCCCAAATCTTGAGTAACTTCCATAAATGCCCCCTTGCTTAACAGGCTGAACTACTTGCCATAAACTGCTCTTCCAAAAATTATTATTGTTTATGTATGAAAAAGATGCTGTTGGAGCTTCAATCGCAGTGGCAAAAGATGGGTTTGTATATGTTGCAGCGGTATAGAAATTATTGAATAATGGCCCTTGAGCAAAAAGTCCAAATCCAAAACAAATTCCAAACAGCGCAAAAACTAGTATTCTCATAGTACGATTTTACTGCAATTAAAGCATTTAAAATTCAAGAATCGCAAACCCACAAAATCCTTTGACTGGTAAATTATCAAACGATAAAACCTTCGGCACAGCTTTTGGCAAATACTAATGCATTAACATTTCATTAAAAAAGATGTTAAACCATAAACACCCTTTATATCAACTTGTTAAACCATTAAATTATAATCCTATGCCAAAATTATTTACTGTTTCAGCCCTATTAGTGTTCACTATTTTATTCACCAGTAGCTGCGTTGTAATACAGCAAGACGAAATTGCCGTGAAACGACGTGTAGGTAAACTTATTGGAGAGCCAATTAGCGAAGGTGCCAGATTTTACAATCCGTTTATTTCAACCTATTTAACGGTACCCATTAGAGTTATAAACAAAAAAATAAATCTAGATATACCTTCAAAAGAAGGCTTAACAATAAGCTGCGAAGCTTCGATTCTTTACCGCGTAAACCCCGACATGATAAAAGATTTGCTAAGGCAAGTAGGTACCGAGTACGAAGAAGATCTAATAGCCCCTGTTTTTAGATCTGCCCTAGCCGATGTAAGCTCAAGATTTATGGCTAAAGATATGCATACCGGTGAGCGTGCAGTAATTGAAGAGCAAGTGAGAAAACTAATGCTCGAAACCTTGAAAAACAAAGGAATCATTATCGAAAAAGTACTTTTAAAAAGAATCATTCTGCCTAATACATTAACCCGCGCCATTGAAGAAAAATTGGCCGCCGAGCAAGAAGCGCAACGAATGCAGTTTGTATTGCAACGAGAACGACAAGAAATTGAAAGAAAACAAATTGAAGCAAAGGGTATAGCCGATGCTAAAATTATTGCCGCAAAGGGTAATGCCGAAGCTCAAATTATTGAAGCAGAAGGTGCAGCAAAATCACAAGACATAGTTGCCGAAAGTTTGAATGAAGATGTTTTAAGGTTTAAAATGATTGAGGCCTACTTAAAATTAGCGCTAAGCAACAATGCAAAAGTTATAATTAGTAATGGCGAAATGCCCGTAATGCTTGAAGAATAAAATATACAACTCTCATAATGCTTTTTATAAATCCCGTTGTATTTGCGACGGGATTTTTTTTTGTTCACTAGTAATTGGTTTGTGGTAAAAGATAAAATGATTACGCGCAATCATACCACCAGATTGCAAACAAGCTCCAGCGCATGTATTTGCACCCATCTAACTTCCATCACAGGGGGAAGAACAAGTTCCCTTCCACTAGGGGAAGGGTTAGGGCAATTATGGAGCATTAGCTTGGTATTTAAACTTGATTGCTACAATAGCGGGGAATCGTAAAGATAATTTCAATAGCGGTGGTTTTAAACCCACCGCTATTAATGATTGCAATCCAAAAAATGACATCCATTATTGCTCATGCTATTTATTAAATGGTTCTTTGCCCAGCAAAAAAGTATAACACTCTATGAGCGCAGTAAGAAACCTTGAACCCAAAGTAGTTTGGAATCATTTTGAAGACTTAAATGCAGTACCACGCCCTTCGAAAAAAGAAGAAAGAGTGGTAAAGTTTATGATGGATTTTGGTAATAGCCTTGGGCTCGAAACCGTATGCGACGATTGTGTTGCTCCAGGCCTTGGAAACGTGGTTATTAAAAAGCCGGCAACTACCGGAATGGAAGATAGACCAACTGTGGTTTTGCAAAGCCACCTTGATATGGTTCACCAAAAAAATAATGATACCGATTTTGATTTCTTAACTCAAGGCATACAATCATATATAGATGGTGAATGGGTAAAAGCCCAGGGAACCACCTTAGGTGCCGATAATGGTATGGGCGCCGCGGCTGCAATGGCTGTTTTATCTTCAAATGATATAAAGCATCCGGCTATTGAAGCGCTTTTTACCATTGACGAAGAAACAGGAATGACCGGAGCCATTAAACTTAACAACGATATTTTGGGTATTAAAGGCGATATAATGCTTAACCTTGATACCGAAGATGACGATGAGCTTTGCATTGGTTGCGCCGGTGGAATTGATACTAATGTAAGCTGGAATTACGATCAAGCTGAAGCAGCAGGTACAGGCATAAAACTTACCGTAAAAGGATTAGTGGGTGGCCATTCAGGCATGGATATTATTCTGCAACGTGGTAATGCCAATAAAATAATGAATCGCCTGCTTTACAAGAGCCGTGAGCTTTTTGGTGTAAAAGTAGGTGGTGTAGATGGTGGCGGCTTGCGCAACGCAATTCCGCGTGAATCTACCGCAACACTTGCCGTGCACAAACCAAGTGAGTTTACTGCACATGTAAACAAAATGGCTGAGGAGATTAAAGCAGAATTTCACTCAACCGATCCTGATTTAACTATTAGTCTTGAGCATTGCGATTTGCCAAATAAGGTAATGAGCAATAATGCTCAAGATGCGTTAATCAATGCCATATACGCGCTTCCGCAAGGTGTTTACCGTATGCACCCAGAAGTGAGTGGCCTTGTTGAAACATCAAATAGTTTAGCCCGAGTTATTGTAAAAGACGGTGAGTTTAAATCTCAATGTTTAACTAGAAGCTCTACTGAGTCAGCCAAAATGGATCTAGCAAATGCCATTAGATCATCTTTTGAAATGATAGGAGCTACCGTGCAGCAGGGTGGTGATTACCCAGGTTGGGAGCCCTTGCCAAACGCACCCATTCTTAAAACCATGAATGGCCTTTATACCAATATGTTTAATGAAGATGCCAATGTGCTGGCTTGCCATGCGGGCTTAGAGTGCGGTATTTTAGGTACGCATTTTCCGGGCATGCACATGATTTCATTTGGCCCAACTATTAAAGGCCCACATAGCCCCGATGAGAAAGTGAAAATTGATTCAGTTGCCAAGTTTTGGAAATTTTTGCTCAATACACTTGAGCATATTCCACACATGAACTAGTAAAAGTTTTTTTCGCTTTAATGCATTAAACCCAATACATTTTATGTATTGGGTTTATTTTTTTCTATTTAATCTGTAAATGGCTGCATGTGCCCATTGCTCAGGATGCCATGATTTATTAACCTCTTTATAACGAAAACATCCCTTTACATGATCATTGACCATTCCCGT
>JBMYOR010000016.1:0-16024 GCA_049599535.1 Bacteroidia bacterium
GCCTTTTAATAGTATAATCTCCGCTAATTAAATCATTAGCATAAGTATCAGCGCCATTAAAGCTAATACCTACTTTGTTTTTATTGCTATTAATCCAGCTCCAAGACCCTGTTGATTTATCACGCAGCTCTTTAGGAAAACCATTGGCGCCAACCAACTGGCCCGAAAAATTATTTACATAAGATGCATCTTTCATTAAACTTAGAGTGATTGAAAAATCGAAATCATCGTAATTAACTTTTGAATTCTCCACTTCATCTTCGTTTACGATTTGCACATAGTTATAAGATGCTTTACCACCTGAGATTTCGTAAGTCTGCTTGTATTCAGTTACCGATTGAGCAGTTGATCCATCAACAGAATTGATTTTTGAAGTAACAATACTCATTGATCCTGATGTTAAATTCCAGTCTCCTGTAATTCTTGCGTCTCTTGAAGAAAAGGCAATTGCAGGATCTTCTTCTCCTTTTTTACAGCCTCCAAGTAATATTACTGTACTTAGTGCTAATAATGTTAATAGGTTTTTCATTCGTTTATTGATGTGTTTTAAGATTCGAATATAAAACTTATCCTTTAGCAGCTTTGATTCTATTCATCATTGCTTCTGAAGTAAAAGACTTTGGTCTCTCTAATGGAAGACCTAAATACCTATCCCATACTAGTGATGCCAATACACCAAGTGCTCTTGATACACCAAATAACACGGTATAAAAATCATACTCTTTTAATCCGTAATGAATCAATAGTGTGCCTGAGTGCGCATCTACATTTGGCCATGGGTTGGCAACTTTTCCTGTGGCTTTTAATACTTCAGGCACTACCTCATATAAATGATTTATGGTAGCAAACAATTTATCTTCTGGTAAATATTTTAAGGCAAACTCTCTTTGAGCCATGTAGCGAGGGTCAGTTTTTCTCAATACCGCATGTCCGTAACCCGGAATAACTCTTCCTGAAGCTAAGGTATCTTCGCAGTACTTTTTAATTTGCTCACTTGTTGGTGTATCTGTTCCAATCTCTTCGAGCATTGCGTATACCCATTTTATTACTTCTTGATTAGCTAACCCATGTAAAGGACCTGCTAAACCGTTCATAGCTGCCGCAAACGAAAGGTAAGGATCACTAAGAGCCGAACCTACCAACTTGGTAGTATGAGCCGATACATTACCCCCTTCATGATCGGTATGAATGGTCATGTACAATCTCATTAATCTCTTAAGGCCATCATCGTTAAAGCCCATCATATGTGCAAGATTACCAGACCAGTCAAGAGATTTGTCTGGGGCAATGTGCTCATTATTGTGGTATTTTCTACGGTAAATGTAGGCTGCTACTGAAGGCAATTTAGCTATTAGCTCCATTACATCTTCCATACTGTATTTCCAGTATTCAGATTTGTGCACGCCTTCGCTATATGCTTTGGCAAACTTTGAATCTTTTTGCAATGACATAATAGCAATGCTAAACTGAGTCATCGGATGCGTTTCTAATGGAACTGCATCTAACACATCTTTGGTATGTTGTGGAAGATCACAGTTATCAACCCAAAGCTTCGACATTTCTTTTACATCAGCTTCAGTTGGTAGCTCATTCATCAACATTAAGTAGAACAATCCTTCAGGAAGCGGCTCTCCGTTAGGGTCTACTTTTGGTAACTTATCTTGAAGCTCTGGAATACTGTAACCTCTAAATCTGATACCATCAACTGGATCAAGAGCTGAAGTTTCGCACATTAATGCTTGGATTCCTTTAACACCTGAAAGTACTTGACCTAGTGTATACTCACCAATAACATAATCGGCGTGTTCTTTTCGTAAACTAGTTACTCTCTCTTTGATAGTTGAAGCGGATTTCTCGAATTTGTTTTGGAGGTTATTCAGTGTACTCATTAATTATTTGTTAAAAAAATTATCTAGTAGAATCAAGAATTGCAAAAGTACCGTGTTACAGCACTATTAACAAACTCAAAACAATAATGAGCGCATAGAGTTTTGATTGTTTTAAAATAAGTTAGAAATCAAAACTTTTTTTAAACATTAAGCCATGTTGTAAATTTTACTTTTGCAGAGCTTTAAATGAAAATATTACGATGAAAACTCCTTACTACTTTGGTACTGATCAAGAAGAAATAGAAATGATTCGCTCAGCAGCAAAAGATTTTGCTGAGCAACATATTAAGCCACACGTAATGGAATGGGATGAAACTCAACATTTTCCTGTTGATCTTTTCAAAAAAATGGGAGAAATGGGATTTACTGGAGTGTTGGTACCTGAAGAGTACGGAGGAGCAGGGCTTAATTACCAAGCTTATATCACGGTAATTGATGAAATTGCTCAGGTATGTGGTTCAATTGGTTTATCAGTTGCCGCACATAATTCACTTTGTACTGGCCATATTATGACCTTTGGTAATGAAGAGCAAAAGAAAAAATACTTGCCAAAATTAGCTAGTGGTGAGTTTATTGGTGCCTGGGGTTTAACCGAAGCCAATACAGGCTCTGACGCAATGCGCATGAAATGTGTAGCTGAAAAAGACGGCGATCACTGGGTAATTAATGGAGCAAAAAACTGGATTACACACGGAATTAGTGGAAATGTAGCAGTGGTTTTGGTGCGTACAGGTGAGCTTTTAGATAGCCGTGGTATTAGCGCGTTTATTGTAGATAGAGAAACCCCTGGTTTTACAGGTGGTAAAAAAGAGAACAAGCTTGGTATGCGAGCAAGCGAAACAGCTGAATTAGTATTTGACAATTGCAGAGTGCACAAAAGCCAAATGTTGGGCAACGAAGGCGAAGGCTTTATACAAGCCATGAAAATATTAGATGGTGGTAGAATTTCTATTGCGGCATTAAGCTTAGGAATTGCGAAAGGTGCTTACAAGGCTGCTTTAAAATACTCCAAAGAGCGAGAGCAATTTGGCAAACCTATCTCATCTTTTCAGGCAATTGCCTTTAAAATTGCTGACATGGCTACCAAAATTGAAAGTAGCGAGTTACTTACAAGGCAAGCTGGGTATATGAAAAATGCGGGAGTACCAATGACCACCGAAAGTGCAATGGCCAAATATTTTGCTTCAGAAACTGCAGTTGAAGTATCAACCGATGCGGTGCAGGTGCATGGTGGATATGGCTACACAAAAGATTTTCCGGTAGAGAAACATTACCGTGACTCTAAACTTTGCACCATTGGTGAAGGTACTTCAGAAATTCAGAAATTGGTAATTTCACGTAACTTACTAAAAGACTGATTTATGAACCTTGGAGCAAATTCTGTAGAAGATTATTTGAGTAAAATACCTGAAGAAAGACAAGAAGCTTTTAATAAACTTAGAGAAACCATTATCGCTAACTTGCCCGATGGTTTCTCTGAAGAATTAAGCTATGGAATGGTTGGCTACGTAGTGCCCAAAAGCACCTACCCTGCTGGCTACCATTGCGACCCTAAGCTTCCATTGCCTTTTTTGAGCATTGCCAATCAAAAAAACTTTATATCGGTTTATCACATGGGGATTTATGCTAGCCCTGAATTGATGGAGTGGTTTGTGGCCGAATACCCTAAATATGTAAAAACCAAACTAGACATGGGTAAAAGCTGCATTCGTTTTAAAAACGTGAACAAAATTCCATTTGAGCTAATCGGTGAATTGGTGAGCAAAATGACGGCGGAGCAGTGGATTGAGATTTATGAGACGAATGTGAAGGGGTAAATTATTGCCACTAAGACGATGGGAATATCGAACCGCAGAATAAGAAATGTCGAATAACGAGATTATTAGGACAAAAGGACATTGGACCTGAGACTCTTTGAACTTCGAAGCCTTGCCGTAGTAGTTTAAACTTAAAAACGTCGGACCTCTCTTGCAGGGGTGGCTATAGTCGTCGGACGTTAACCGACCTTGGACTTGAGACCTTGGACAACTCTGAACAGAAAGCCGTCAGACGACTCTTTCAGAGTGGCTAATAGTCGTCAGGCGGCTAGCAAAAGACTACATTTTACGCTTGCTTTTTTCCCAAAGGGCGGATTGCGAGCCTTTTAAATGACGCTTAAAGCCTGCGAGCACAGCATAATTCATCATAATGAAGTAGAACGGGACGAATAATATTTTGAGTTTGATTTTTCGTTGCTCAAGCAACCAACCTAATATCGCTGCACTGTAGAACATTACCTGTAACGCTAATAGAATTTGAAACAATAGGCTTTGATCAATTATAACAATTACAATATTTAACAATAAAATTAGTGGCAACATAAATGGCGCTACTGCCCAACGCATTACTCTATGCGATACATATTCAAAGCTAGCCCAACCATATTTAAAAAAATTAAGCAGTGAAATAAGCCTTGCAATGCTTTGAAAACCACCGGCTGCTATCCGTACTTTTCGCTTAAATTCTTCAGCTACATTTACCGATGCGGTTTCTGAAGCCCTTGCTTTTGGTTCGTACGCCACCTTATACCCTTGTTCTACAAGGCGCATGCTAATCATAAAATCGTCAAGTATACTATCTGATTCCACAGGTTTAAAAAGCGATGTTCTAACCGAAAATAGCTCACCTGCCGAACCCACTAAGGTGTACAACTCGGCATCTTTTCTTTTTAAAAATGACTCATATTTCCAATAAATTCCTTCACCTGCTCCGCTTGCGCTATCTTCACCTTCGCTTAAAACTACTTTTTCGCCACTTACACCACCTACTTTTGGGTTTTGATAGTGTTTGGCAATTTGTAGTAAACATGTTTGGTTGAGCATGGTATTGGCATCACAAAAAACAGTGATTTCAGAATCAATCAAATTCATTGCCCTATTCATGGCCACAATTTTGCCTTTTCGTTCGTCTCTATGAAAAACTTCAACCCCCTCTATATTTCTTAACAAATCAGGTGTACCATCGTTTGAACCATCGGTAACAAAAACAATTCTAAGCTTATGCTTAGGATATTTTAATGCTAAAGCATTTTCAGCCTTGGCCTTAATAAAATCAACTTCATTATAACAAGGTACCGCGAGCGTACAAGTAGGTAAATTATCATCAATAGGAATTTCAGGATCTTGCCAAGGTTTTATTATGGATTTTACCTTAACAAAAAACCATACTAATATCGCATAACCTACATAGGTGTAAAAAACTAAGAATAATGCTATCCAGAATGCTATTTGGAGTGATTGAATCATATTGTTCTAGTTTTTCTGAATATCTCTTGATCGTTCAAAAAGAAAAACGTCCTTCAAATCTTGATTTAAATTCTGCACCAAAAGGTGGCTTCTCATTGTTTTAAATCCTAAATCAAGTTCAGAATAACACTTATTTTTCATTTTGGACATTTCTAAGCTTTACGACTCCAAGTAATTGCTCTTCGTTATCTAATTTACTTATGCTTTTTTCCAAACGGTATAAAAACCGCTGGTAAACCCTACGGGCAAAATATCAGCCACCGCACAGTCTAACTTTTGCAAGGCCATTATTCTATTGGTCAAAAATGAATATGGAAAAATCGCTTCAACAAAATTGGCATTTCTAATTTTTTCAATTTTGAATTTACTACCGCCAGCCAAAGCTCGCAACGCTTTTCTGCTAAAAAACTGAACATGAGTTAAATCTTCGGCTGCTGATTGAACCGTTGTACCGCTATACCCTAAACTAGATTTTGTTCCCATCAATAAGTTTTTCCAAAATCCACCCTTGCGGTAAATGGCCTGCATTGGTTTAGTCATTAACACTTCTCTAGGCCCATAGCCATTTGGCACTGTAACTACCAATACCCCATCATCATCTAATATATCAAACAAAACGTCAACTAGCTTATTAGGCTCGTCAAGGTGCTCTAACACCTCGCTACACACCACAGCCTTGTATCTTTCGCCGTTATCCCTGAGCTCTTCAGCAGGGCAAACCTCAAACTCAACATGTTTATAAGGGTTTCTTTTTTTAGCTACCGTTATGGCATCGGGGCTAATATCAATTCCCTTTACATTATACCCTTTTTGGCCCATAAATAAACTTATATTCCCGTTGCCACATCCAACATCAAGCACTTTACCTGTTTCGCCTATGGTATCTTTAATATTAGAATAAATAAAATTCAATCGCTTCAAATCCTCGGCCTTGCTGTATAAAATCAATTCCTTTTCCATAATATTATTTTAATACTTCGTTATATATTTCTAATGTTTTTAATGCTGTATTTTTCCAAGTAAACTTTGCAGCATTTCTTAAACCTTTTTCTATCAAACCTGCTCTCAAACTTTCGTCTTGCTCAATTTGCAACAGAGCATTAGTTATTTCATCAATATTATTTGGATTAATTAGTAGGGTACTGCCACCAGATACTTCGGGCATTGACGACGTATTTGAAGTAATTACGGGCACACCGCAAGCATTGCCTTCTAATATCGGAATACCAAAACTTTCTCTATATGATGGATACAAATAAATATGAGCCAAATTATACAAATAAGGCAATTGAGCATGTGGAGTATAACCCGTTAAATGAAAGTAATCTCTTTTTTGTAGTGCGTTAAACTCTTTTAAGGTTGAATCTAAAAACTCAGAAGTACACTCTACAATAACAAGGGGTAACTTCTCATTACTTTTTTCTAAGTAATTCAAATAGGCTTTAATTGAGCCTTTCATGTTTTTTTTGGGCGCTTGATTTCCTAATGAAAATATATACTTTTT
This sequence comes from Bacteroidia bacterium, assembly GCA_049599535.1. Classification (GTDB taxonomy): domain Bacteria; phylum Bacteroidota; class Bacteroidia; order CAILMK01; family JACPUW01; genus JACPUW01. Next base: position 6,678 of record JBMYOR010000016.1, read on the forward strand.
AGGTAGATTTTTTTCAGCTCTATACGGCTCTAGTATAGCATCATCGTACACTTTAAAAGCATCACTTAAACCATTATAAGCCACTACCACTTTATCACTTGGTTGTTTTAAATGATCAATTATTCGCTCTTTTTCGTATTCTGAAACCGTAATAACTTTTTTACATTTTCTAATAACTGATGGCACATTATACTTTCGATAAACATTACCAAAGTTTTGATATGCTGTTCCGGTAAACTCTATCTTTTCAAGGTAAATAATATCATGTAATGTGATAACAGTTGGCACTTTAACAAAAAAAGGAGCTGTGTTGCTAGTACAATGTAAAAGATCGATTTTATGCTTTTTTACTGCCTTCGGCAATGAGATCTGCTCCCAATCTACATACGTTTTACCGGCAACTTTTACTATTTTAACGTTATGAGATTCTTGCAGACAGTTATTATCTTCATCATCTTTTACAAATACTATGTACTCATGTTCAGATTCAATTTTTTGTAGTTGCTTTATAACTTCAAGCACCACTATATCCATACCGTGCTTTTTGGGCCTAAAAATCCTTTGAGCTTCAATTCCAATTCTCATTTTTCTTCGTTTTCAGGTTCAATATGAGTGTGCGGGGTATGAATAAAGCTATCTTTTGCCTTCTTGATTTTTAAAAAAGACAAAAGCAACTTGGTAATGGCTTTAGGCACAAATGCCAATGAACGCAACATTTGTGTACTATAAAACTTACGCGGTATTGCCAAAAACATAGCCAAAACAAAAAGCCCAAATAAACCTAAACTTAGCTTAAACAATTGATCATAACCTAATAAATAGTTAACTACAACTAATAACACAATAGATGCTAAGGCAAAAGCTCTGGGCAATAGTGCAAATTGTAAAGCTTTATTAAATAGCCCAATTTTTCCTTTAGAAATCAAATTCCATAAACCAGCAAAAAAGTATTTTAAAGCAAAATTTACTTGTGCTGCTAGCCAACGGGTTCGTTGTTTTTCAAACACTTCTGATGATTGTACTTTTTCGTCGAGCACAATAGCGCCATCAATAAATGCGGTTCTAATGTTATTTTTAAGCAACTGTACTTCTAGTTCTTTATCAAAGCCGCTTACCACATCAATTTGCGACATAATTTGCCGATAGGTTTTATAATCAAAAGCCATGGCTGAGCCAATAAGCGCTGATGATAAACCTAATGCAAAATGGCCTCTTCTAAATATAGAGTTATTAATTTCTTCACTTAAGGCATCAAGTCTCGCAAAATCAGTATTGGTGTTTTTAGCAGTCCTGTGGCCTTGTATAGCTATTTCTCCGCTTTGATAAGCCTGATTTATTTTTGACAAATAGCTTTTATGCATAAGGTTATCGGCATCTAAAACCACCGCAACATCGTATACATTGCCTAGCATACCCATTACCTTATTAAGGCTTTTGGCTTTTGTACTTTTCTCAAAGCTTACTTCTATTACTTTTATGGGCAAAGTTTTAAGTTTAGCAACTGTTTTTTCGCTAAACGAATCTGCGATGATAATTACATCATAAAAATCACTATTATATTCTTGATTTAAGGCATCTTTCGCCACATGATATATAATTACATCCTCTTTATAACCCGGAATAAAAACTCCTATCTTAGCATTTTTATCTGAATACGGGTATTTTTTATCCTTGTAAAAAACTGATGCCAAGGCAAAGAAAAAACTATAAATAATGCCTGATCCTACATAGAGAACTACAATCCACAATAATATTAAAAACAGGCTTTCCATTAGTTTTTGTAATTAAATCTTTTAGGCCATAAATGCCAAAGTATACCGCGTAACTGTGCTTTTGCTAAATCCATTTTACCTTTTATTACCTTTTTTATTAAGTGTATCGGATTTGCAACCAAAACTAAATATAGTATACAAACAAAGCGCGTCCATCCGTCAAAATTTCGTCGTGCAAGTAAAATACGATTACGCGTTTTGTAATACTCTTTAAGCGGGCTCGATTTGCCTACACTCATACTCTCTTTATGATGAATAAGAGATTTTGGCTGAAACCAAATTTTAAACCCTGCTTTTTGTATTTGTAAACACCAATCTAACTCTTCGTAATACAAAAAGTAACCATCTTCCATAATACCGGCTTTTTCAATGGCTTTTTTTGAAACAGTCATAGCTGCGCCATGAGCCAAATGGGTATATCCGCCTTTATCATATTGTCCGTTATCTTTTTGACCCCACCCTATGGCAAAGCTGGTAAGGGTTAATGGGTTCATTTTGGTGCTGCCGGCATATTGTATTACTCCTGGAGAGTGGTTAAAATGAATTTTTGAACCTACAATACCTACATCAGGGTTTTGCTCAAAAGTATTTACAATTGGTTCGGCAAAATCTTGATCTACCAAAGTATCGTTGTTGAGCAGCATTATATAATTACCTTTTGCTACCCTAATTCCTAAATTATTCCCCCCTGCAAACCCTAAGTTTTTATCACTCCTAATTACTCTTACCTCAGGATAATGATGATGAATCTGATCAGTAGGATCACTTTTAGAAGCATTATCAACCACAATTACTTCAATTAAATCATAGTTTGCTTGTTTAATGCTTTCAAGCATTTGGAGCGTATCATTAATACCGTTATAGTTTACAGTAATAATTGATAATTGGGGCGATATATGCGCTAAGCTAGCCAATGACTTAAATCTTTATTTATTAATTTCTGTAGTTTCAAAATCTCATCTTTATAAATAGCATTGGTCATTTGAGCTTTTAAGGCTTTAGACAATGGCGCTTTTTCAAGATTTTTGTTTCTAAGGCGATTTACTGTTCTTTTTAGCCCCTCGCTTGCCTTTATTTTTTGAACTAAGTTGGGCGATAATTTATTTATCCCTTTAACTAAAATGCTATTTTGTCCTATCAATAAATCTAACTTTCTATTTTTTATTTTTCCTGATTTATTGAATGTTTCACCCGTATGTGGGGCAAAATTGGGATCTACATTTATAAACCTAAATAAATCTTTAAGTAGATCATTTTCGTTTTGCCTAAGCTCATCGTACAAATACACTTTTATTTGATTGGCATCAAATAATTGAAAGTACCTTTCTAAATAAGTACCATAAAAACCTTCGGTAACTAAATCATTTCGTTGCCACCAAATAGAATCCTTATCTAGGGCATCTTCAAAGTGCGCTGTAGGCTCTCTGCTTTCTCGTGCAAGGTGCATATATCGGCTATACAGCCTTTCAACTGGTTGTCGTAAAATGGCAATTAATTTTACATTAGGCAGTCGTTTTTTTATATTTTTAGGAGCATCATTATTATACAAATACATGGGTGAAACTTCACCAACCGCCTTTTCGGATTTTACTTCACTAAACAAGTTTAAATAATCTATCTCATTATTAATGGCCCACGGGTAATGCTCCATTTGCCCCTCAGAATCATCAACAGCTTTTACCTGCTTACCCTCTAAGGCAAAAAAATTGGTTTCTTTAACACTGCTCATAAAAACCTGAGGGTGCTGCCTTAAATACTCATAAACAGTAGTAGTGCCCGATTTACCTGCACCAATAATTATAAAATTAGGCCACATTTGGTTTTGATTTAAATTTAAGCTTAAATGAAATATTTTGTGGTCCCACTTTTCTTCTAAACAACATAAATCCTAATAAAACACCCGCTAAGGCATTTATTACAGTTACCAAGGCTACCAAGGCCATACTATCAAACACATATAAAGCAATAATATCGCCCACTACATTTAAAATTACCATTGCCCATACTTTTAGCGAGTTGTATTTTGGGGCTCCTGTACTATCAATACTTACCCCTATAAGCCTATCAATAGGCAATACTAAAACATATAGTAGAAAAATTTGTAATACAATGGCTCCATCTGCTACATCAGAACCGCCTATTAAAACTACCACCCACTCAGCCGCAAAAAATGCTATTACCGTAAAGGGCAAATAAACCATCGACATTTTAATTGACCTATTGACAAGCTGACTGCTCATTTCCTTTAAATTTCCATTCGAAAATAGCTTTGACAAACGCGGAAACATGATTTGCCCCACACTTCTAGCCGGAATTTCGGCGATTTCGAGTAGCTTAAGCGGTACGTTGTAAATGGCTACAGCCGCAGGGCCCAAAAAGTAGCCTATTAAAAAATTATCGGCGCTTTTTAGCAAATTGGTTCCTAATAAAGTAGCAATACTAAACTTACCGTATTTCCAAAGTAGCCTTACCTCATTAAATGCGGGCTTAATTATACTTAGCCTTACGGCACTATTGGTAAAAAAAGCAATAGCACTAAGTAGCACTCTTATTACAGCATGAGCAATAATTAATTGAGTTAAACTAATATTAATAAAAAAACTGGCCACCCCTACTATTGACAATAAAAAAGCCGGTATAAACGTCATTGCCGACATTCTGAGCATTTTGCCGTTTGATTGCGAAACCCAAGAATCGAAAGACGGAATAAGAGTAAAAAACGCTACTATTGGGTAGTAACCAAAAAACATAGCAATACCTGTTTGATCTCCCCTAAAAAATAGCAGGTAAATTACTAGTAATACTAGGCCAGCCACCGCACCCGTAATAAGCGAAAGATAAAATGCACCACTTTTAATGTAGTGGCTATTACCTACACTTTTTGACGCCACCAAGTAGTGCACCATAGCCTGCCGCGCCAAACCTGTTCGAACCATTTCGGCCAAGTTAAATGATGTAATATACAGCACCCATTCTCCGAAAACTTCGAGATCAAGGGAACGAACCAACATAAAAAAAGTAATAAAGCCTAAGCCAGCAGTTGCCAAGTTGGCAATAAGCACTTGCTTACCAGGAGTTAATATTTTGCTAACCGGTTTCATTTGTAGCTAATAATAGGTCTTCAATTATCTGCGAAAACGTTTCTGCCCTATTAGCCCAACTATTACTTTTTGCAAATTCATTTCTTTGGTAGCGTTTATTTATGGCATCGTGGCTCAGCTCATCATAAACCCCTTTTACAAACTCATTATGATTGTTGGCAATAGTTATCATTTCAGCAAAATCGTGCATTGGAGCAAAATTTGTGCTTACTACCGCCTTGCCGGCAGCCAAATACTCATTTACCTTAAGTGGGTAAATATTTTGAGTAAATTCATTTTTTATAAAAGGAATTAGTCCAAGGTCTACTTCATTAAGTTCAAGGGCTAGTTCTTGCGGTTGTTTTGCCCCCCTTAATTCTATATTATTAAATTTTTGTGCAAAAGCGTAGGCTGGCTCATGGGTAACCCTACCAATAAGCTTAAACTTATAATTTATGTACTCATTTGCCAATTTGGCCAATAAATCATAATCAAGCCTATTATCAATAGTACCTATATAGCCAATTACCTTATTATCTTTTAATTCTGTATTTAACGCTTTGGTAAACAAAGGATGATCTACACCATTTTTTACTAAAAAGCAATTAGCATTAATGGCAGACTTAGTACTAAGCAAACCTTCAGAGGTAACCACTACCCCATCTACCTTTTTAATAAACTCTTTTTCAACTCTACCGCCATGTACTTTGCACCACGCGGCAGCATTTATCTCGTCATAGCAATAATAGAGTGTAAGCCGCTCATTTAATTTGCCCAAAAGTGGCAGCCCAAATTGTGGGTTAAATGCATTAATTACTATTGCATTTTTAAACCCTAATTGCTTTTGAGATTGGTTTATAATTTTTCCGATTTTGGCAGCTTGCTTTGTTTGTTGTTTATTATATAATGCCTGATTATTAATAAAGTTTGTGGGCATTACCGGCGGTGGATACAGTAGGTAAAGTTCACCTTGTTTATTTTTTACTTTTAATTGCAAGCGCTCTTCATTGCCCATTACTTTTTTTACAGGCGTATTGTTTTTGCCTAAAACGCCCCCTAAAACATCTTTATAAGTATAAGCATAATTAACATAAATTACTCTATTATACTTAGCAAGCTCGGCCATTAGTTGCACTACGGCTTTCATATAATCGCCTTCCCAAGTGGGTAGCGCATGGCATATTATGTTTTTTCCGTAAATCATTTCTTTTTCTTACCTCCAAATACATCTTGTTTAGAGAACTCTAATCTTGCCATGCGTTTAAAGAATTTTCTGATTGGATTACGTTTAATAGGTAGTTCGCCAATAAGCGTATCGAGCCAAAATGTGTTTATTCCGCTAATTACAATTCTAATCTCGCTAATACCTGCATCTTGCAAAAGCTTGAGCATTCTTTTTTGTCCTTGTCCCCATGCCTGATTGGCTTTTACAACCCAAATCACCAAATCGGTTCCTTTTAATGCTTTTATCGAAAAATTACCATCTCGGTGCGAGCTACATTCTACCAACTCGGCACTTGGCGGTGTTTCTAATTTTTCCCAATGTTTTTGAATTAAATCAATTACGGTGGTTTTACCTTCTTCTGCTTCAGTACTAATTACACTAATCTTGGCATTATCGTGGCCGTTGATTACGCTCTCAATAGAAAGGCTTGTATAGTTTACCGCTCGGGTATTTATGTCTTCAAACTTTTTAACCAATTTAGCATTCTGGCTAGGTATTGCACCGGCAACTTTTATCCCCGTAATTGATTCGGCCCCTTCAGCCGAGCGAATACAATTATTCATAAATTCAGTAATAAATGCAAAGCCCAACACTAATGCTATGCCTGCAATAAAGGCTGAAACTAACAGTAATTTTCGTTTTGACGGCAACGGGTCTAATGGAAAAGAAGGCTGATCTACCACGGTTAAATTGGCTTTCATTACCACACTTTGCTCTTTAATGCGTGCTTGGTTTAAACCGTGTAGCACTTCGAGGTAGGCTTTTTCGGCAACACCCACTTTGCGCTCAAGTTTTGACAGTTGCGACCCTAAAGGTGCAAACTGATCATACTTTTTTTCAATATCATCAATTTTAACCTGAAACTGATCAACCCTGGCTTTTGCTTTGTCAACTTGCAAATTATACTCAAGCCATTGATCAAGCAACAAAGCCACCTTAATACCTTCAATTGAGTGACTTAGGTCATACACTTCAGCCATTGCCTTTCTAATTTTTTCGGTAAGTTCTGTCGATCTCTTTTTTAAGTCAATGAGCGAACTATTATTAGGGTCAGATATTTCTAATAGCGAAATCCTTGTATTTATGCTCGAAAGCTCATCTCTAATCATAAGCGTTTCGTCATTTTTTTCATTGAGTTTTTCTCTTATTTTTAGCTTTTCTTCTAAATCATCTCTAGCAGACTCGGCCGCTTTCATATCCATAATTTCTGAGTGGTACTCATCGGCCGCGTTTTCTTGTTTTTCGGCAATAAATCTGGTTTGCTCCTGATAATTTATAATTCTATTTACTTCTCTAAACTCTTTAATCTCTTTTTCGGCGTCTGATAATTTATTAAAAGCTATTTGCAGCTCTTTTTCAAAATATTTTACGGCATTGCCGGCATCTGATTGTTTTAAATCTTTATATCGTTCTAATACAGTTTCTAAATAAATTCTTAGTGTTTTTTGGCAAATTTTTGGATCGGTGGTTTGGTAAGCTACTGCTACCATATCGCCTGCCCCCATTCTTTTTAAATCAACCTTGCCAATGGTTCTAATACTGTAATAGCTCTCGCTTGTGTGAAAAAGCTCTTTAAAAAAAATACCCGTTGGCGACATTAACGAATCTCGTAGCGCCGATGCCACTGAATCAACATTATCATACTTTATAAATGGAGCCGCTTTATCATCGGTAAATTCAGTTTTAAAAAGCTCCCAATCAACGGGGGTCATTGGTATTTTACCTTCTTTTTGCAAAAGCAGGTGCTCTGCTAAAAGTTTAATACCTACTTGCTCAATGGTTTGCCTTGATTTTGCAATATTTAAAAAATTATCGAAAGCGCTGTTTACTGCATAATTATCAAACCTTTCGTTGCCATTTGAAGCAATATTATATCCCGATGCTAGGCCGGTGTAAATCATTGCGGCAGATTGATAGCTCTTTTTTTCATCCATTGTACCCACAAAAACAAGTACGGCCATTACCACCGGAAGCACAAAAAGTGGTATTAGATGTTTGTAAACTAGTTTTATGATTTGGTATAACTGCATTACTCAAATGAATTCAAATCTCGGCCAACAATTACTTCCATTTGTCGGTAAAGCTTCTCGTAATTAGATTTTGATTGTTCCAAAGCTAGTTCAGATTTGGCTTTTACTTCGGTGATTCGAGCCAAATCTGTAATTGCCACTTCGCCTTCTCTAAACTCTTTTTCGGCCATTTGGTATTGGGCACTAAAGGTGGCATAGGTAGTTTGCTGTAATTCAACCACTTTAAGCGCCAATTTTAACTCAATGTATAAATCGGTAATGAGGGTAGTTAGTGCTTGCTTTTTTTCTTCGAGCAAATATTCTGACTCTTCTATTTGCAATCTCACTTTATCAAGCTCTTTGGGCCTGGCGTAAAAATCATACAACGATAACCGTAGCGATACTCCTGCTCTTGATGATAAGCCTGCCAAATTACTTACGCCTGCATTTGCTGTTCCGGCTATTATTTGTCCGGCATCGTCAAGATCAGCCAAAAGCACGTTTCCTTGAGTTGAAATTCCAGATGAGCTTGCGTTTATTTGAATAATTTCGGCCCAGGTTCTTTTCTCAAGATTTAAATCGATTTGATTTTGAGCAATAACCGTTTCTGCCGATTTGATGAGCGGCGAATGCTGTAGCCCTGCAGTAATCAAACTATCGAGCAATGGCAGCTCAATACCATTGGTAATGGCATTTGTAGTAAGCTCTGAGGGTGTAGCATTTTCATTATCTTGGCCATGGCTATAACCAAAGCACAATAGAGCCAATATTATGGTACTTATTTTAAACATTTTCTTGCTGAAATAATGCAGGGAATGTTTTTAAAATGATTTTGAAATCATACCACAACGAGTAATTACGAGCATATTCGTTGTCCATTTCAATACGTTCTTCCATACTAACTTCCTTACCGCGTTGCATTACCTGCCATAAACCTGTAAGGCCAGCAGGGGCTAAAAATCGCTCTACATAACCATCGGCTGTTAATTGCTCAGCTTCATATAAGGGTAAGGGTCTATTACCCACTAAGGACATGTGACCCAAAAACACATTAAATAATTGCGGCAGCTCATCAATACTAGTGTTTCTAATAAATTTACCCACTTTGGTAATTCGCGGATCATCTTTAAACTTCATAAATACGCCGCCATTTTCTTGTTCTTGAAAAAGCTTAAACTGCTTTTGAATAAATAATAAACCTAAGCCTATTAAATTACCCCAAAACAAGCCAACCAAAACAATATATGAGGCATTGTACAAA
>JBMYOR010000017.1:0-15893 GCA_049599535.1 Bacteroidia bacterium
AAATGTTTGTTAAATAATAAAATGGGCAAATTGCCTAAGGAGAATATTAATGACAAAATGTGGTTATGTATCTGTAGTTGGAAGACCCAACGCTGGTAAAAGTTCACTTTTGAATTGGCTTGTTGGTGAAAAAATTGCAATGGTATCACATAAAGCGAATGCTACAAGAAAAAGATCAAATATTATAGTTATGCATAATGATGATCAAATACCAAAAACCGACGATCCCAGAGCATTTTTCTACAAAGGACTCTTTCAGGATACATTACCAAGTTTTATTGAAAAAACTAATTTGGATAAAAAACTAATTATTCATCTAGACGCGGACTTGTATACAGCTACGTATTATGTACTTAATTGGATGGCGCCTTACTTAAAAAAAGGAGATATTATATTTTTTGATGAATTCTCGGTACCATTATCTGAGTTTAAAGCGTTTACAGAGTTTCAAAGAAGCCATTATTTAAAGTTTAAACTTATAGGATCGGTAAATAATTTTTATCAAGCAGCCTTTATTGTTGAATAATTTCACTCATCTCCCATGAAAAAGGATTTTTTATACCATTTAATTTCATTGGCCACTTTTTTGACTATTTCATTGGCCTATTTCAACCCAATTCTTGACGGAAAAAAGCTACCATCTCATGACATATTAATGTTTGATGGGGCCGCCAAAGAAGTTAAAGATTACAAAGAAAAAACTGGTGAACAAAGCCTTTGGACCAACAGTATGTTTGGGGGAATGCCTACCTATCAAATCGCTGCAGGATACCCACACACACTTTTTATAGTAAAACCTTTTTACAAACTCTTTGTAAAGGGTTTTCCTAAACCTATGAATATGCTTTTTCTCTATTTTATAGGTTTTTATCTGCTTGCACTCAGTTTTAAAGTTGACTGGCGACTTGCACTGGGCGGTGCCCTAGCCTATGGGTTTGCATCATACAACATAATTATTATTGATGCTGGTCACAACACCAAGGCACTAGCAATAGGTCTTGCCCCTGCTGTAATTGGCGCCGTAAACTTTGCTCTAAACAGCAAAAAATGGATTCTCGGTGCAGCTTTAGCAGGCATAGCTCTTGCTTTTCAGCTACAGGTAAACCATGTACAAATAACCTATTATACCTTATTTATAATTTTAGCCATGGGTATAGCATGGCTGATTCAAAAAATTAAAAACCAAGAGTTACCAGATGCGTTAAAACGCTCGGGGGTATTAATGTTTGCCATACTATTAGGTATAGGCAGCAATGCGGGTAATTTAATGTCAACGGCCGAGTACGCTAAACTTACCACAAGGGGCGCAAGCAATTTAACCAAGGCCAATGGCAAAAAAGAAGGTGGACTTGATTTAGGATACATTACAAGCTGGAGTTATGGCAAAGCCGAAACAGGTACTTTAATTATACCGAATTTTCATGGTGGTGGAAGCCAAAATAGTATGGATTACACCGACATGGAATTATACAACATGGCTAAACAACAAATGGGTCCAAAAGGGGCAGAACGCTATTTGGCTTCTGTAATGTATTGGGGACCTCAGCCGGGCACCAACGGACCTGTTTATATTGGTGCACTCATTTGTTTCCTTTTCATTTTTGGCTTTATGGTAACTTCAAATTCAACGCGAATTTGGATTTTAACGGTTTCAATTATAGCGATAATGCTTTCGTGGGGTAGTAATTTAATGTGGTTTACCGAATTGTTTTATAACTATTTTCCGGGCTACAATAAGTTTAGAACAGTTACCATGATTTTAGCCATTGTGCAAATCACTTTTCCGCTTTTGGCACTACTCGGCTTACAAAAACTATTTTCAGGTGGGCTTAAAAAAGATGAAGTTATCAAAGCCTTAAAATGGTCTCTTGGCATTGCGGGTGGCTTTGTTTTACTTATGCTAGTAATGCCAAGCGCTTTTCTCGATTTTATGAAAGAAGGAGAAACTCAACAGTATGCTCAACAGCCACAAGTTTTAGATCTTGTAATTGAAGGCCGAGAAAAAATATTCCAATCTGATGCCATCAGGTCTCTTATTTTTATATTACTGGGAGCTGCCGGAATTTGGCTTTACGCTACTGAAAAACTGAAAAAGCAATATGCAGCCATAGCTTTTATTTTACTTTTCACCATTGATTTATGGCCTGTTGCGGCACGCTACTTAGGCCCTGATAAATTTGAAAAAGAGAAAAAACAAGAAGTAGCCCTTTCTCCTGCTGACAAACAAATTTTACAAGACCCTGATGAGCATTACCGTGTAATGAATTTTACTGTTAGTACTTTTAATGATGCCACAACATCATATTTTCACAAGTCATTAGGCGGTTATCATGGCGCTAAGCTCCAAAGAATAAAAGAACTTATTGAAAACCGAATGGAAGGCGAGATATCGGCCATTAACAATGCTCGATTTGCTAACCCTTCACTAAGTCCGGTTATAAATATGTTTAACACAAAGTATTTTATTGCCGCAACAAAACAAGGCAAAACGGTGGTGCCAAATCGTGGTGCTTTAGGCAATGCATGGTTTGTGAATAAAATAAATCTTTATAAAAATGCCAATGAAGAAATGGCAGCACTTAAAGAATTTAACTCGGCAAATGAAGCTACTACAGTTGAAGAATATAAAGATTACGTAGCCGGTTTTAGTGGCGGAAAACCAAACGGTACAATTGAACTTGTAGAATACAAACCAAACTACCTGAAATATGAGTGCGATATTGACAAAGAAGGTTTCGCCGTATTTTCTGAAGTATTTTACCGAGGAAACAAAGATTGGATTTCTACCATTGATAATAAAGAAGCAGAACACATTAGAGTAAATTACATATTAAGGGGAATGAAAGTACCTGCAGGTAAAAGCACCATTGAATTCCGCTTTGACCCACCAACTTATCATACTGCCGAAACCTACTCAATGATATCTTCTATTATTTTGGTTTTAATGATTTTAGGTGGTGGCTTTTTTGCTTTTAAAGAATCTAAAAACGAAGCTCAAGAAGCTTAATGGACAAAGTTTTAGTGTTTACCTACTATTGGCCCCCATCTGGTGGGCCTGCTGTTCAGCGCTGGTTAGCACTTTCTCAATTATTACCACAGTTTGGTTTAGAGCCCATAATTATTGCCCCGCATGAGCAATATGCATCTTATGCCCTACTTGATGAAAGCTTAAATCAAAGAATCCCGAGTAATCTTAAAGTTGTAAAAACCAAAACTTTTGAAGTTTTAAATTTCTATCAAAAATCATTGGGTAAAGGCAAATTACCTACAGCAGGGTTTGCCAATGAGAGTAGCCCATCTTTATTACAAAAGTTTGCACGCTGGGTTAGGGGTAATTTGTTTTATCCTGACCCCAGAAAAGGTTGGAATAAATACGCCATTAAAGCCGCAAGAAAAATTATTGCTGAAAATCAAATTAAGGCAATAATTACCGCGGGACCACCACAATCTACCCATCTTATTGGCCAACAACTCAAAAATGAATTTGACTTGTTTTGGCTTTGCGATTTTCACGATGCTTGGACCAATGTTTGGTATTATGATGAACTAATAAAATCGAACATAGCCAAGCGTATTGATTCAAAAATGGAACTCAATGTACTTAAACAATGTGATCAAATAATTACAGTGGGTAGGCAAATTATATCAGATTTTGAAGCCAAACTTGGTAGCGCTAAAAAAATTCAGCTGCACTCAATGGGTTTTGATGATGAAATGATATTGCAAAAACCCTTTGTAAATAGTAGTGAGTTTATTATTTGCTATACGGGTACAATGGCATCAAATTACGAGCCCCAAGTAGTATTTAACGCCGTTAAAGCCATTCTTAAACTTAACCCAGATGCAAAAATTAAGATTGAACTATACGGTCTTATTGCTGATAGTATAATTGAGTATGCCAAAAAAATAGAGCTTGACAAACACATTATTTTCAAAGGTTATGTACAGCATAGTGTGGCAGTAAAAGCCATTCAAAATGCAACCATACTATTACTCGTAAGCCCAAATACCGAACAGGCTAAAATGATTATCCCCGGTAAAATATATGAGTACTTGGCTACTCGAAAACCAATTTTAAACCTTGCCGAAAAGGGCACCGAAACCTATGATATAATTAATGAGTGCAAGGCTGGCGAAACCTTTAATAGAAATCAAAAAGCAGAAATTTCAACCTTTATATTAAAGGCATATAATACATGGGAAAAAAGCCCAAATAGTATTAACAATACTGATAACACTTTTTTAAAATACTCCCGAAAAACTGAAGCAAAAAACTTAGCTAGTCTTTTAAAAAATCGCTTTTAGCATTGTTGTTCTCTGTAGCCATTTCAAAGGCGTTGTTCTGCTGTTTTATTTCTTGCTTGCCAAAATTGTTGCAACCGCATGGCTTTTTAAAAACTTTGCAACTTGACAAAGCAAAAACGGCCAGAATAATAAAAAAGGATTTTAAGTAATTAGATTTTAGCACTTTGTTGTAGGTATTTTCGCCACCAAAATAAGCAATCCTAATTAAGATATTGCATGAGAAACGCCACTGAATATTTTTTGCTGTTTATTAAAGGGGTAGCCATGGGCGCCGCCAATGTAATTCCTGGTGTGTCGGGCGGCACAATTGCCTTTATTACTGGTATTTACGACAAATTGATTGACTCACTCAAAAGTATTGACGTAAAAGCAATTAAGCTTTTTTTCTCTTTTAAATTTAAAGAGTTTGCCGAGTATATTAACTTAAAATTTTTAGCGGCTTTGTTTTTGGGCATTGGTGTTAGCCTTGTAACCTTGGGCAAATTACTTAAATGGTTATTTGAAGTTTACCCTATTGAAGTTTGGGCATTTTTCTTTGGTTTAATTATAGCATCGGTTTATTCTGTAGGCAAAGCCATAAAAAAATGGAACCTGAGCAGTATTGGTGGGATTATACTGGGCACCACAGTGGCTGTTGCATTGGCTTTTTTAAAACCAGCAACTGAAAGTCAAAACTTTATATACCTAATACTATGTGGAGTAGTGGCCATTTGTAGCATGCTTTTACCGGGTTTAAGTGGCTCATTTGTACTTATACTCATGGGCAATTATAAATTAATAATGCTCACTGCAATTCCTGAAGGTAACCTCAGTGTTATTGCCCCTGTTGCTATTGGTGCATTAGTAGGTTTTATAGCACTATCGCATTTTATATCATACATGCTCAAAAAACATGAGTTAAGCACCATTGGCACCCTTACAGGATTTATTTTAGGCTCACTTTTAGTGATTTGGCCCTGGAAAAACGAAGTGTTTTTGAAAGATGAAACTGGCAACCTACTACTTAAAGAAGGCGAGAAAGTAGTGATGGGCTACGAGTGGTTTACACCTTCATTTTCTGAAAATCAAACGATAATTGCTCTAATACTCATGCTAGTAGGTGCTGCTCTTGTGCTATTAATCGACAAATTTGGAGCCTCATCAAACAAAGGTGAATAGCCCATGTCTCTTTACGGATTAATAGGAAAAACACTCGACCATTCTAAATCACCAGAGCTTTTCAGCCAAATTTTTAAGACTCATAAAATCTCAAATGCTGAATACAAACTTTTTCCTTTAAAGGCTGTAAAAGCAATTAACAAATTGCTAAAAGAACAACCTAACCTATTGGGTTTTAACGTTACTTTTCCTTTTAAAACAGACATATTACCCTTTTTATACGAGATTGATAAAACTGCAGTAGAATGTTGGGCCGTAAACACAGTAAAGGTTACAACTTTTAAAAACCGTACGCTATTAAAAGGATTTAATACAGATATGCCTGCTTTTAAAGAGTCTATAGAAAAAATACTCCCATCAAACCACAATAAGGCACTAATTTTTGGAACCGGTGGCGCGGCTAATGCTGCAAAAATTGCCTTTAACCATTTAGGTATTGAATTTAGTCAGGTATCGCGCCAACAAAAATTTGAATACCTAAGCTACTCCGATCTTAATGAAAGTATTTACCACAGCCATAATATTTTAGTAAACTGTACACCTGTAGGCACCTATCCTAAAGTTAAAGATTGCTTACCAATTGACTTTGAATTTATAGGAGAAAATCATTTGATTTATGATATGGTATACAATCCTACCGAAACCGAGTTGATAAAAAAAGCCCGCAGCCAAGGTGCACAAACTCAAAATGGGCTTGAAATGCTACAACTACAGGCCGAAAAAGCCTGGGATATTTGGCAGCATTAAGTACTGCTCATATTAATTTACTAGCCCATACCTTTGCGCCGTTTTTTAGATAAGCAATGGTTTATATTACCCGTAGAGAAACATTTAACGCGGCTCACAGACTCTATAGAGAAGACTGGACCGACGAGCAAAATGAAAAGGTTTTTGGCAAGTGCGCCAACAAATACTTTCATGGCCATAATTTTCAACTTTTTGTAACTGTAAAAGGTAAGCCAAACGATAAAACGGGCTTTATCATAGATTTAAAGGTGCTGAGCAAAATTGTCAAAAAAAATATCGTAGATATTGTTGACCACAGCAACTTAAATGTTGATGTTCCTTTTTTAAAAGGCAAAATGCCATCAATTGAAAATATGGTTATTGAATTTTGGAAAATAATTGACCAAGAATTGGCCAGTTTCGATTGCCAATTACATTACCTAAAACTCATTGAAACCGAAAACAACTTTGTAGAATACTACGGCGAGTAGTTTCGTAATTTTTATAATCCCGCAAAACGCACAATATGAAAGCATACGTTTTTCCCGGACAAGGATCTCAGTTTCCTGGTATGGCCAAAGACCTTTATGACAATAGCGAAAAGTCTAAAGAGCTTATTGAAAATGCTAATGAGATTTTAGGGTTTAGAATTAGTGACATAATGTTTACTGGTACCGCTGATGAACTAAAACAAACGCACATTACGCAACCCGCCATTTTTATTCACTCAATGGCCATTGCTGCCGCAAATGAATTTACACCTGATATGGTGGCAGGTCACTCGCTTGGAGAATTATCGGCACTAGTAGCTAACAACACCTTGGCTTTTGAAGATGGATTAAAACTGGTTCAACGCAGAGCTGAAGCTATGCAAAAAGCCTGTATTGCAAATCCATCGACCATGGCAGCCATTATAGGTTTAGCAGATGATGTAATTGAAAAAACCTGCGAAGAAGTAAATGGAGTAGTAATTGCTGCCAACTACAACAGCCCTGGGCAAGTAGTTATTTCTGGCGAAAATGAAGCCATTGATGCAGCATGTGCATTGTTAAAAGAACGTGGTGCAAAACGAGCACTTAAACTACCTGTTGGTGGCGCTTTTCACTCACCTTTAATGGAGCCTGCAAGAGCAGAACTTGCTGAAGCTATTTCACAGACAAACTTTAACACGCCAATATGCCCGGTTTACCAAAACGTAACGGCAAATGCGGTAACTGATCCTAGTGAGATTAAAGAAAATCTTAACGCACAACTTACTGCCCCCGTACGTTGGACCCAAACTATGCATGCCATGATTGAGGGTGGAGCTCAAGAGCTTATTGAAGTAGGCCCGGGCAAAGTTTTACAAGGCCTAATTAAAAAAGTAGATAGAAAATTTCCGACTTCAAGTCTTTAGATAAACGTTTTAAAAATTAGTTGACCGAAAAGCCCTGATCTTTTAAGATTGGGGCTTTTCCTTTTATCATGATTTTGCACCTTTTTTTCTACTTGTATTTCCATTATTCATAATCCCTTACAACACAATAAAGCTAATGCATAAATTGCAAGAAAAATAAAGAACCATGATAATATCAAATACAGAAACCGTAGCAGGAAAAGAACTAACTGAAACACTTGGCCTAGTAAGAGGAAGTACGGTGAGAGCACGAAATATTGGCAGAGACATTTTTGCTGGCTTAAAAAATCTAGTGGGCGGAGAAATTAGCGAATACACGCGTTTACTTGCCGAAGCACGAGAAGAGTCGCTTTTTAGAATGAAGCAAGATGCTGAAAAATTAGGTGCCGATGCCATTGTTAATGTAAGGTTTACAACATCGGCCGTTTCTCAAGGCATGGCTGAGATCCTAGCTTATGGCACAGCCGTAAAACTCAAAGATGCCGAGTAATGTGGCATCAGTTTATTGAGTTTATTGATGTATTTTTTTACTTGGCGGTTTTTATCGTTTGCTCTCCTTTCTTGATTTATTTGGGGATAAAACGGTACCGCGACGAAAAGAAAGAACAGTTTGAAAAACGCTCTAATTAGAGATTTATGGAAGTTTTCGCATTTTTAATACCAGTTATGCAAATAGCATTTTTTCTTCTTTGTGGTGTAGCATTGATTTATTTCTTGCTTAAAAGAATCAACGACAGAAAAAACGAAAGATTTGAAAAAAGAAGTAACTAATCGATCGTTAGCTTCTCAGTTTTAATTCCTTTATCAGTTGTTAGTACCACCAAATAAATTCCGTTTGCCAAATCCAAACTCAATTGGCTTGCACCTTCTTTAATTTCATGAGAAATCTGGAGTTTTCCTGTGCTAGAATAGATTTCTAAACGACCATTTTCTTCAGTTTCTACATTAACAATCCCGTTTGAAGGATTTGGGTAAACATTAAAGCTTGGTCCATCAGCTTCTTCAATAGATAGCTCATCTTTAAGCCTACAAGCAAAGCCATTTTGTTGATAATGGTCTTGAGCTCTTTTAGCTTGTTCCTTCATTGCTTTCAGGTTTTCCATTCCTGTACTTTTTCCATCAAAGCCAACAACCCAAGCTACATCAAAAGTTATGGTTTCATTTGGTTTTAGCTCAAAAGGCCCAGAACCACCAACTGAGTAGTAGTGATTTGACTGCACTTTGTCAGTGTTCATGTGCATGCCACCTTTAATTGTATCTAAAAAGGGATCTCCAGGAAATAAATGTGTAGTTACCTTTTTTCCTTTTGTAGAATCGCATAAAAATTTATGATCATAATAGGCCCCACCGCCTTGAGTTTTTCCACTTAAATACTTATAGAAATCTGTTCTATCTCGAGGCAGGTTGGCACAAACAGGTGATACAGATTTAAAATATGTAACGTAACTACTTAGATTCTCATTTAAGAATACAACACCAAGTGCTGGCTCTTTGCCCGCAAAAGTCTGACCTGAAGCTTTGGGTTCAGTTATGTAAGAGTAAAATAGATTTAATGCAGTATCACAACCGTTTTTTGTTATATCGTACCCATAACCCACAAGATCAGAGAATAAACCAATGTGAACATTATTAAAAGTTTCATCACTGTAGTTCGTTACTTCAAGCCGACCAAACAAAACTTTTTCTAAGCCGGCTTCATTAGATAAAAACAAAAATTGATTTACACGTACTGGCAATTGCTTGCCTTGATGAAAAAGGTCTTTATCTACTTTATTATAGTGATATGAAGTATAAAGCATTTCGTCGCCAAACACACATGGGTAATCTACTTCTGAATTCCAAAGCCCATTTGAATCAACATCTACATATTTTAGTAATTGACTTGAATTATTGTTTGAATCGATGTAATTGATAGGTAAAAGATCATAGTCATTTTCAAAAAGGCGATAAGACCGAACCTTCCACACCCTATTAAACCTTTCATTGTTTGTGGCTGAAACCCCTTCAGGGCCAAAGCTTGCCTCTGAATACTGATTCCTTAAATAAGCGTGACCTGATAAATGAATTTCATTTTCCGAATCTATTCCTCCAACTAAAAAAGATGTTCCACCATATAAATTAGAGAACATCTCAATTTCAAACCCATTTACTTTAAAAAGTCCTTTTCTAGTATCAGTAAAAGGCATGCTTCCAGTACCCGTACCTACCGTAATATGCCCATTAGATATTGTATCGAACCTTTGATCGTTTTCATGTTTAATATGAATATTAATGCCACTAAAACAATACTTTGCCAAAGCACCGTCAATATAGTATCTCCTAGAAATGGTTGTTTGATACACACCCTTTGCATAAGGTGATAAGTAAATTTTTGGATTATCCCCGTTCCATTCTACTTGATAAAAACTGTTGAATTGTTTATCACCTTCGTTTGTTGAAACAGTAATTTCTAGCTCACTACTATCCAAATATTCACTATCAAGGATTTCACCAAAATCCAATTCAACCGTATCTGCAAATTGAACTTCAATTGTTGAATCACTTAAATCAAGGCATTGATTGTAGCCGTAAATGCTTGAAAAACTTAGAATTACCGTAAAAAGTGTTTTGAATTTCATTTCCTAATTTTTTTAATGATCTGCCTTTTAATTCTTATTTACTGTGAGTTTTTGAGTTCTAATTCCTTTATCAGTTGAGAGTAACATCAAATAAATTCCTTTTTGAACCTAAAACCCAAAGTGGTATCAGGTAGGTTTATACATTGGCTTTTTGCTGTGCTGGCCAATTTAAGTAGGCTTGCAACTATTAAAAGAAATCTAAAGATCATTCGGTGAAAGAAATTTAAAAAGATCAGCTAAAGCTAAGTTTTTATTACAATGAAATTAGGCAAAACTCATAACCGTATTTAAATATACCCTAAAAGGTGATTTACATCACTATTGACACCTAAATTAGCCAATAAGTTTGCAGCCAATTCACAAACTAATAGAAAAGAATGCTTAAGAGATTTTATCAATTTGCAATTGTAGGTGCTATTGCATTTGCTATGGTGGCTTGTGGTGGCGAAAAACCAACCAACACCGAAACTGAAACTACAGAACCTGCAGTAGCAGAAACTACAGAACCCGCTGCTGAAACTGAAGAAACTACCCCTGCCGAAACTGAAGAAGTTGCCGCTGGAGACATGGAGTTTGAAGCTGAGATTGAACTAAAAGCAATTGGTGAGGATATGAGTGCTATTGCGTACGAGCCAAGCGAATTTACTATGCCAGCTTATACTAACGTAAAACTTAACTTTACAAATACTGCAACTATGGCTGGTATGAATCACAATGCGGTTTTAATACCAATGGACGACGTTGTATTAAACGAAGTTAGAGCAGCCGGAATGAAAGCTGGTGGACCAAGCTTTGACCCTACCGACGACAGAATTATTGCTAAAACTTCTATGCTAAATCCAGGTGAAAATACTTCAATTGTTTTTGAAACACCTGGCCCTGGCCAATACTACATACTTTGTACTTTTCCAGGACACAGTGCTATGTTGGCAACTGTAACCGTAGAGTAAGACACAATATTTAAGATATTTGCAGGCCCTGACACGTAATCGTCAGGGCTTTTTTTATGTTTTTTGACAAGATAAAACGACTATTTAACAGAGAAATGGGAATTATACTTAAGAGCCAAGATCAAATTGAAGGTATTAGAGAGAGTTGCTATTTAGCAGCCGAAGTATTAGATATGATTACTCCTTATGTAAAAGAGGGAGAAAACACTGCAAGGCTCAATAAACTCATTGACGAATTTATAAGAGCCAATGATGCAATACCCGCAACTGTTGGCTACCGAGGCTATAAACACGCAAGCTGTATTTCAATTAACGATGTAGTATGCCATGGGGTACCCCATCAAAAAACCATTATTAAAGATGGTGATATTATAAACATTGATGTAACCACCATACTAGATGGATTTTATGGCGATAACAGCCGCATGTATATGGTTGGTAATGTATCTAACGAAGCCAAAACTTTGGTTGAGGACACTAAAACTTGCCTAGATATAGGAATAAAACAGTGCTACCCAGGTAATAGAGTTGGCAATATTGGTTATGAAATTGCAAAATTTGCTGAATCAAAAGGCTACTCAGTAGTTTATGAATTTTGTGGCCATGGCGTGGGCATTAGGTTTCACGAAGACCCCGAAGTAAGCCATATTGCCGAAAAAGATAGCGGAGAACTTATGAAACCTGGAATGACCTTTACCATTGAACCTATGATAAACCAAGGAAAAGCCAGATGTAAAGTTGACCGACGCGATGGCTGGACTGCACGCACAATTGATGGTGGCCTTTCAGCTCAATGGGAGCATACTCTACTCATTACCAAAGAAGGCGTTGAAGTAATGACCGATATTCATGATGAATACCCCAAACCGCTAAAGCTTATTTAGTATATCGTTAAAAAGCAGTAGGTTAAAATGTTTATTTGATACGATTAAATGTTAAAGAATGGCTATAAAATCATTTGAAGACCTCACGGTTTGGCAAGATGGAAAAGAAATTATCAAACAAGTTTATCCCATTTTAAAAGACTCCACTGAGTATTGGTTGAAAGATCAAATTCTAAGGGCGTCACTATCAATTACGAACAATATTGCTGAAGGTTTTGAAAGAGAAAGTCAAAAGGAATACATTAGATTTTTGTTCATTGCAAAAGGCTCTACTGCTGAATTAAGATCAATTTTGTAAGTGGCTAAAGAACTCGAAATAATTAACGAAATTGAAGCAACTAAAATAATTGAATTGAGAATAATCTGCTCTGGCAAGCTTCTTAGTTTAATTAATGCCATTAAGTCAAGTCTCCCAAAAAAATAACAAACATTTTAACCCTTTTACTTTTTAACCTTTTAATAGAAAATGAAAGTCTGGACTCCTAAAAACCCGAATTATAAAGCGCTAGTTGAAAAGAAACTAGAAGGGCAAGAATTGATGAAAAGGCTAAACATAAGCTTAACCAAAATTGAACCCGGATATACTGAAGCCCAGATTCCATTTGATTTAATGCATCAGCAACAAGATGGATTTGTACATGGTGGACTAACCGCTACAATAGCTGATATTGCCAGTGGCTTTGCAGCCTACACCCTTGCTGCCGAAGGCGAAAGAGTAGTTACCGCCGATATTAGAACAAGCTACTTTAGGCCAGGTGTGGGTAAAACCATTTTTGCAAAGGGATGGGTGGTTAAGCCTGGGCAAAACTTCTTTTTTTGCGAAGCAGAAGTTTGGATGATTGCTGAGAATGGTAAAAAAACTGAAATTGCACATTCTAGTTCAACAATGGCCGTTATTAAACCAAAATAAAACATGTCTGCTCTTAGCCTTTTACTCACTATTAACCTTAGCGCACAGCTTTTTATAAGTAACCCTGACTCAATTCAATATGCAATTACCGATACTGAAATTGATACGGGCAAATACTTTAATGTAGTATTCAGATATGATGATGGTATTGACTCGATTAAATGGAATATTTGGGAATTGGGCTGGTCATACACGGTTGTAAACTATGATAGCAGTGGTGTAGTGCTTAGTCAAAATATTGAAAATAAACATATTATAAGCAAAAACTATAAGCTATATCCAACCAAAGCAGGAACATTTAATTTACCTAGCGCAATACTTTGGAGCCAAGGTGAAGGCAAAGAGCTTTTATTTAACGATACACTAATAGTACGTGAGCCCAAAAATTATGGGTCGGCCAATGTTCCAAAATCCAATTTGTTTAAAGACTTTAATTTTTCTCCTAAAGTAGAATTGAACTTTGACTGCCCTACGGATCAGGTTTGCACAAAGGCTTATTTTACCGACACATCTTTTACAGCCGGCGATACAGTTACACTTGTAATTGGTGCTAATAAACTTGCCAAGTTTCAAATCCCTAGTATTAAAAACATGAAGTACATAACACATTCTACTTCAATTAATACGTCGATTAAAGAAGGATTAACCAAAAGATTTAGCTACATAACTGTTAAGTACAGCATTGAAAAAAACATTAATAAAATAAAGACCCCAACCTTTAAAGCTAAAATTGGAGCACGCACACAATACATTAGAAAACTTAAAATTAAAAAGCCAAAAAGCTAGTTTTTTACTACGTATAATAATTTATCACCTTTAGAAAATTCGAGCTGAAAGCCACCTGCAATTTCAGTTTTTCCATTGGCCTTAATTACAAAAAGCGGAAGCATTTTAAATTTACCAAACTCTTTTACCAAGGCTAAGTACTCGGCATTTGAGTTTACTTCTTTTACGTTAACACCCTTTTCTCGCACACATTGAATCAGCGTAATATAATCGTTTCGAGAATTGGTCCATACATTTTTAGGTAATGGTAAATTGGTGTTTTCAACCTCAAGCTTTGTTACCAACCTAAAAACATTCTCTTCTCCCATTTCTGATTCAAACCAACGGCACGATGATGTGTTTATTCCTGAATTTGATGTAAGAGCCAATAGCTTTCCTACTCTAGACTGATCTAAATCTTCAAATATTTGGTCTGACAATATATTGCCTTCATAAGTTTCTAAACCCAAAGCCCTTGAATCTGCAATGTGCGTTGGCGAAGTATCGGCTAATATAACATACCTATTATGCTGTTTTAGTTTTAATGCTACTTCTCGGGCAAGTTCATTACCCCCTACTATAACAATACCATTTGGCACTTTTCGTAATACCCCCAAAACACCCGCCAACCACTTGGCCGATGAGCCCTGTATAACAACAGTACCCACTATTATCAAAAAGGTTAACGGAAGCAGCAAAAAGGCTTCTTCTCGTTCTACATTATGAATGTTTGTAGCACTAGTAAGCTGTAAAGAAAATAATGACGCTACTGCTGCTGCCACAATACCACGTGGTGCAATCCAACCAATAAAAACTTTTTCGCGCCAATTTAAGTCACTTTTTAGGGTGCCTAATAAAACCGAAATTGGTCTTATTGCCAATATTACCACTACAAATAATAGAATGCTCTCCCAACCAAGCATAGCTATTTCATCAATATTAATTCTGCTCGATAATAAAATAAACAACACCGAAATGAGTATGAGCACCACATCTTCTTTAAACGATAAAATTTTCTTTATCTCATCTAACCTAGTATTAGCCAATATAATACCCATTACAGTGGTGGCCATTAAGCCTGCTTCTTTATGAATTAGCTCAGCAAACGAAAACGTAAGAATTACCAACCCAAGCGTAAACACATTACGCAAGTACTTGGGCAATTGGTTTTTAGTTAATAAATACCACAATATACCTGCACTTGCAGCACCAGCCACCGTGCCCGAGCTTATGGTTATAAAAAACTCCTTAAGCATTTCAAAAGTGTATGATTGCCCGGGGTGTGCACTCTGTATGGCTTCATAAACCAATACAGCTATTAAGGCGCCAAAAGGATCAATTAATATGCCCTCCCACTTTAAAACGGTATTGATTTTTGCATTGGGTTTAACATTTCTGAGAATTGGTAACACCACTGTTGGGCCAGATACTATAATTAAAGCGCCAAATAAAAACGACATACGCCAGCTCAAATCCATTATATAATGTGCAGCCAAGCCACCCATTAAAAACGTGCCTATCATACCCACAAAAAGTAAATTGCGCACGGTGCTTGCTTGCGATTTTAACTCTTTAATTCTAAGCGTAAGGCCGCCTTCAAACAAAATAACACCTACTGAGATCGAAACGAATGAAAACAAAAGATCTCCCGTAAAAATATCATCGCCATTCAGTAGCTTTTCGCCATTGCTGGTAACAAAAGTTGATAAAGGCCCTACCAACAAGCCAATAACAATAAGTGGTAAAATGGCAGGCTGCTTAATTCGCCATGCCAACCATTGAGCAAAAATTCCGAGTACCAATATTCCTGCAAGTTCTAGCATGTTTTCGTTTGCGTTTTCATTGGCAATATAAACCAAATGCGCTTAGTTTGTTTGTGATTATTAATTCACTTTAAATGAAAGCTGAACTTTGGTGCCTAGGCAAAAACACCATGAAATACCTTGACACTGGTATTAATGATTATGAGAAGCGATTAAAACACTACCTACCTTTTGAACTTAAGGTTTTTAATATTCCAAGTGCTAAAAAAAATGAGAGCCCTGAAAAAATTAAAAGCATTGAAGCTGATATTATTCTTAAAAAACTTGACGGAAACGATTATTTGGTAATACTAGATGAGCATGGCAAGCACTACACTTCTCATAAGTTTGCCAAACTAATGCAGGGCTATTTTAATCA
>JBMYOR010000018.1:0-4377 GCA_049599535.1 Bacteroidia bacterium
CTTCAATATATTCCTTTATTTGGTTAGCTGTATTTTATGAAACAGGATTAACATTTGTGATTGATGAACTAAGTCGGTAGTTTTTTATGATAAAAGCTTTTACTATTTTCGAAAATGCAGGCCGCCACACGTGAGGTATAGGTTCTTCTTCATTCTTTTCAACGATTATCTCATCCATTCTCTAACTGTCTGTTATTTGTAGTTTTCAAAGTCAACTGTTACCTTTTTGAAATTGATATTTCTATTCAGAATTGAGTCTATTTCAGTTATTAGAATTTGATTTTCTTTTGACATAATAAAAGCCAAGCCCCAACTGTCAATTGAAAGTAAAAACGCCCCTAAATCACTTGTTGCTTCAAAGAGAAGTTCATCATTCATCCATAAATCTTGTGAACCGGTTATTTTTACGTTTATGCATTTTAGTGCTTTTTCAAGGCTAGAAACGAAATTATCTCTTTCAGCACCTGACGTAAACTCGATTAAGAGTTCTTTACTTTTATATGCGGGTCTTAGTCTGAATATGTTCATCATCCATATAGGCTACCAATTTATAAATAAACAATTGCTTTGTATTTGAATAGTGCACGTAAGGGCACAAAACGGCTTTTGCTCTAGTATTATTAAAAAAAATGGTTCAAAACCAGGACTTTGATTTACGGCACATTTTTTTTAAGTAAATTGGTGGCAACGGAACTTTTTAAGCAAACAAAAGATTTACTTTAGCATATGAAAAACAAAGTACTAAAGCTTGCAATTGTTTGCATACTATGCATGGGGCTTATTAGCGCATTTGTTTTAATCATTGAATATTTAAATAACTAAATACAACAATCATGAAAAAGAATATGGGAAGCACCGACAGAATTGTAAGATTAGCTATAGCTGTGGTATTGGCTATTCTGTATTTTATGAATACGCTAACAGGCACACTTGGCTTAATTTTACTGATAGTAGCCGTAGTGTTTGCACTTACATCTTTTGTTAGTTTTTGTCCTCTTTATTTACCTTTAGGCCTTAGTACAAAAAAATAATAAGGTTAAGGTGTACTTTCAATATCAGAAAGTATTGTATTGAGTCCATCTAACTCAGATACAAAAACTACGTTGTTCCAGTATTTTTTAACTTTTGATTCGGGCACTCGAGCGCCAGCAATTATTAAAGTTTTTTCTGAAAACATGTCACTTAACTTGTCAACGTAGTTTTTTACTTCTTCAATACCGGTTTCATAAGTAAGTACAGTAAAAAAGAAATCAGGGTTATAAACATCAGATATTACATCTAAATCTTGCGTAGGTACAGATTGACCTAAATAAATGGTTTTGTGTCCGCTTACTTTAAATAAGTAATTAGCAAATAACAAACCTATTTCATGTAGCTCTCCTTCAGGTAAAAATAGTACCACTTTTTTGGGGTGATCTATTTTTTTAGGCATCATACTATCTGCAGCCACAATTAATTTGTGCCTTACCAAATTTGAAATAAAATGCTCTTGTGCAGGCACAATGCTTCCGGTTTGCCATAAAATCCCAATTCTGTATAAAAATGGATAAATAACTTTTGTTACCGCATGCGCAAAACCAAGTTTGATTACAACATTGCTCAGAATTTTTTCAAACTTTTCTTCGTCAAGGTCTAGCATAGTAACCGTAAGCGCATTTAACAAGTCACTATCTTGTTCTATTTTTTCGGTTACAGTTATTACACGGCTATTAATTTCTTGTTTGCTGAGTTCAGCAATTTTAGAAATTTTCATGCCGTTGTTGTTAAGCATAGCAATATTGAGCACATGCTTTAGATCTTCTTCATCAAAAAACCGAATATTGGTTCCGGTTCTTTTGGGCTGTATTATAGAATACCGCTGTTCCCAAATTCGCAATGTATGGGCTTTAATACCCGTTAATTGCTCAAGGTCTTTCATCGAGAATGTGCCTTGCTGTTTATCCTTTACCACGTTCTAATAGATTTTCTATTTCTTCAACATCAAACAGTAAAACAAATGCGCATAGTTGTAAAAAACGCAATCAAATATAGAAACAAGCTCATACTGATTTTGTTTAAACTAACAGTGCTAATATTGAAATACAGTATGTTCAAAAAACTACCAACTGCAAACCAAGCAATGTAATTTTTAATTGGAATTTTACTTTCTGACCATGTCCAAAAATCAAACTCAATTGCTACGGGCTCCATCACAAAATCGATTGACACCATAATTAACCCCGCCAATAATCCTTTTACTACCGCCGGTGCTTTTATTTGCGTAATCAGTTTTACTGATGTATAACTCATAAGTAACCAATTTACACCCATTGTAATTGGCACTTCAAACAGTTTAATTCCCAAGGTTTTTCCGTAGCTATATTCTCCAAAAATCACACCAGTTTTAACACCTAAAACTTCAATGAAAAATCCCACCACAAATACTAAAAGCATCCATACGGCTTCTTTTAAATACCATTTTTGGTGAAAAAAAAGCAGAACCCCAAGCAAAAACCAAAGATTATAAGGTGTAAGGCTTAGCGTTAAATCATGAAAAGGTGTACTTAAAATACCCACAAAGCCGACCACACTTATGATCATAAACAGGGCTATTACCCACTTATCGTATTTTCTTAAAAACTGCAAGCCTGTATAACTTCACTGAATTAAAATGGTTTCGAATAAATCAAAAATCTTTGACTTTATTTTAATTTAACGCCCTAAAAGCTTTTATACTGTGGAAAGTACTAAAAATGAGCATAACGATTGTGGCCATTGCGGTAGGGCACTAGCTATTAAACGAATTACTTTAAAAACACTTTTTTACGATACTTTAAATGTGGTATTTAATATAGAAAAAGGTTTTTTATTTACAGCCAAAGAACTATTTGTAAAGCCACATTTGGTACTAAGCGATTATTTAAAAACTAGTAATAGGTATAAACATTACAACCCCTTTAGATATGCATTTATACTTGGTACACTTTCAGCTTTTTTGTATGTGTATTTTGGATTGTACGAAAAAGCTATTTCTATTGGTGTGGTAAATATGCAAGCATCAGACTTTGAAGCTTTAAATGTTATTGAGAAGTATGCGAATATTATTTCACTTTTAATTATACCCTTTATGAGCTTAGCCAGCTACTTGGTTTTTAGAAAACATAATTATGCTGAGCATATGGTAGCTAATTTTTTTGTTTTTGGCCAAGCCACATTAATTGGCCTGGTATTTTTCCCCTTTAACTTAGCTTGGCCTGAGCTAATGCTTTATCAACAAGGCATTTCAACTCTAGTATTATATGCTTATGCCACTTACTTTTTTTACAAAGTTTACAATCAAAAGCTAGTGTTCACTTTTTTAAAAGTAATGGCCATATTGCTTTTGGGGATTTTTACCTTCGGGCTTACGGCCGCAGTTGCAGCCTTTGGCTACAAAGTAATTACCAATGGCATTTAAGTATATTATGCTAAAATGGCATCAATAATTGTTTTTCCATGGTGCCTACTATTTTCAATAAAAATTTTACTGGTTTTTTTACCGGTTTGTACGGTTCCTGCCAAATAAATTCCCTTAATATTTGATTCTAAGGTTGATTCATCAAAATGTGGAACATAGGTTTTTGAGTCAAACGCAACTCCCACTTTTTGTAAAAAACCAACATCAGGATGATAACCAATTAATGACAGCACGTGGCTACCAGTAATTTCTTTGTCTTCACCATTTTGATGAATCAAAACAGAGTTACTCGTGATTTTTTTAACGGTTGCATTAAAAAACCCTTCAATTGAGCCTTCGCTAATTCTATTTTCTAAATCAGGTTTAACCCAATATTTCATTTTAGAATAAAGCCCCGCCCCTCTATGTACCAAAGTAACCTTAGCTCCATTTCTGTACAAGTCAAGCGCCGCTTCACCGGCAGAATTTGAACCACCTATTACAACAACTTTTTGCCCAGTGTAATAAAACGCCTCATCATAAAAATGCTTAACGTGAGGTAGCTCTTCTCCACTAACATTCAACTTATTGTATTTATCGTAATAGCCAGTGGCAATAACTACATTTTTAGCCTTAAAAACACCTTTTTCTGTATTTAATTCAAAAAAATCGGCCTGCTTAATAATAGAATCAACCCTATTGTATAACGAATATTTAAGCTTGAAATACTCTGTAATTTTTGTGTAATACTTAAGTGCTTCGTGCCGCGTGGGCTGTTTACTTATAGTGGCAAAAGGGATTCCGCCTAGCTCAAGCAATTCAGAAGTAGAAAAAAATACGGCATAAATAGGGTATCTTCTTATGGTGTTTACCAAACTACCTTTATCAACTAAAAGGCAGTTTAATCCTTTTTTTGAGGCCTCGATTCCTACAGATAAACCAGCGGGCCCTGTACCAACCAC
>JBMYOR010000018.1:4387-15722 GCA_049599535.1 Bacteroidia bacterium
ACCTATTAGATAAAGGCGATTACCATTTAAGTTATTTTTCGCCGGATGATCTTGAGACCTTGCAGAACTATCAGGGGTTTCATAATGATTCATTGGAGTATCGTATAAATTATGATTCATTGTTTAAAGCACTTTTTGGTACTGTTTTGTAAGCATAAAGTAATGCCAGCAAATTTTGGCACCATCCTTATACACTATCTTTTTGATTTTATCTTTTAATTCTTCTTTGGTTTCAATGGTTTTATTTTTTGCCACCACCAAATAGCCAATGAGTTTGCCTTTATCAATATAAAACAACACTTTTTCATTAACCTTAAGCCCTGCCCCAACAAACACGCCGTTGGGTTGATAATTTCTTTTGTGATAAATGATTTTTTGAAAAACAGTTGATTTGGCTAGTTCTCTAATTTCTTTTTGATTTGTTACTGAATTTCGCTTGTCGAGCCTTTGGAGTTTTAAATCATAGCTACCTGACGAAAGCTTAAATTTTTCAGCAATTTTTTTAAGCTCCTTTTCAGCCGACTTAAAATCTTTGAAAAAAGCAATTGGAACTGTTTTTTGATCATTTACCCTTAAAATGGCAAGTTTTAAACCTTTGCCTTTTTTAAACACTGCAATTGCATATCTATAATCTAGCTGCTTAATATGCATATTTAGTACAGGCGGTTTTTCTTTTACGGCATCGTAAAAAAGCAATTCTGCCAAAAGCTCATTTCCAGTGAGCTCATACTCAATACTGTTAAATTTATATTGATGTAATTTAAATCGCTCGTATTTTTTTGAGTCGCTAAAAAGTTTTTTCGCTTCGTTTTTTACTGACTCTCCACGGCCTATATATAATTTGTTTTTTCGTTTATCCTTTAAATAAAAAATTCCAGGTTCATCGGGTAGGTTATTCAAAAGCTCGTTGCTCATCTCAACCTTACCTTTAGGATCATCAAGCACCCCCTGCCCTTTTCTAATTGTAGATTGTAAAACACTTTTAGCATCAGCGCTTTGCAACAGTTTAATAAATAAGGTAGCTGTGGTTTGAGCATCACCTAAGGCGCGGTGCCTATCTTCAACCCCTAGGTTTAAACTGCGGCAAAGCTTACCTAGGCTGTATGATTCTTCGTTCGGAAAAACCATACGACTAATATCAATTGTACAATATTGATCAGCGGTATATTCAATACCAAGCTTTTTAAGCTCAGCCCTTAGATAAGTGTAATCAAACGTGGCATTGTGTGCTACAAAATATGAATCACCCAAAAATTCAATAATCTCATTGGCAACATCAGCAAACAAAGGGGCATTAATTATGTGGGCGTCAGTAATTCCTGTAAGTTTAGAAACGTATTTATCTATTTTTTGCTGAGGATTAACCAGAGTTGAGTACTCAGAAACCACTGTTTGGTTTCTAATTTTTACAATACCTATTTCAATTATGCGTCCATTTTTATGGTTACCGCCAGTGGCTTCAATATCTACAACACAATAGGTACTATTCATATTTCGCTTGCAAATTTAAAGGTGTGCTGTAAACCACTGATTCCATATTTATATTTTCGATTACTTATTACTCCTTTAATTAATTTAAGTTGAAATAATTAAGGTAAACAAATAAGCATAATTTATACTGAGTTAAATTTTTGTTTATCTCAATGCACAAGTTACCCGCCCCAATAAAACACAAATTTTTATTAGCAACTAAGATTGTGTGTTTCACCAAATAAATTCAACATATATAAACTGATTGTGGTCATATTAGTACTTCACCGATAATTTATCTTTGTAAATTATTAAAACCGATAATTTCCTATGTTAAAGCCTATTTCTAAGCTTTTTACTACTATCTTATTTTTATGTTTTGTTTCAGCATCGGTGTTTGCCCAAATGTCTGGTACTTATACAATTGACAAAACAAAAACAGGAACCACAAATTTTAAAACTTTTAAAGGGGCAGTAAACGCTTTAAACTCAAGTGGTGTAAGTGGCCCGGTATTGTTTAAAGTTGCAAATGGCACCTATACCGAGCAAGTTAGCTTTTTATACGTTTCGGGTTCATCAACTACCAATACAATTACTTTTCAGGGTAGTGATTCAAGCAAAGTGGTTTTACAATATGATTGTTCGCAGTATGAATCAGTAATTAAAATTAATGCCGCGGCAAACTTTGTTTTTGAAGGAATGACCATTAAGTCTACCAACAACACTTATGGTTATGGTGTTCATATTACTTCAAGCGCAGAGAACATTACTGTGAAAAATTGTATTGTTTCAGTTGCATCTCGAACTGGAGTTAGTGTAGATTGTATACCCATAAATATTGCGGGTGGCACGTATGCCACTTATGGAGAAAATGGAGAAAACGTTACTATTAAAAATTCGATTTTAAGCGGTGGTTATTTTGGAATTAACATAAGAGGTACCAACAATAGTTTGCTTAGCGAAACCTTTAATATTGAAAATAATGAGCTTACCGGCCAGTATGTTTATCCTATTTACGCAGTATATGCAAAAGATATTAACATACTTAACAATAGCATTGATAATACTATTTTGTACTATGCTTATGGGGTGTATACTAATCAATGTGCCGGCGGAGAAATTAGCTACAATAAAATATATGCAGGTAGGTTTGGGTTATACCTTTATTTACACAATTACTACAATCGCGCTGATTCTATTGTAGTTAGTAATAATGAGATAAGTGATTTTGATGATGCTAGTTACCAAAGCGGTATCTATAGCAGCAGTACTTTCAACTTAAAAGCATATCATAACACCATAAGTACAAATGGCACGGTGAGCAATTTTGCCTATTCGGCCATGTACGTTAATGCACCTTACAACCATAGCATTTTAAACAACAACCTTAAAGCATCGGGAAATAGTGCTGTGTTTTTTTTAGGCAGTGGCAGCTTGGGAAGCACAAAAGTTGATTATAATAATTATAGCGTTGGTGCAAACGGTAGCTTAATAAGCTGGCAAGGCACAACTTACAATAGCATAAACGATCTTAAAAATGCTGTAAGCTCTCAAAACCAAAACTCTACGAGCGAAGACCCATTATTTAGCTCTAGCAGAAACCTTGTACCACAAGCACCAGGAATTAATAACAGAGCCTTAAACGGTTTATCATCTATTGACTTAAACGGAAACTCAAGACCCAAAGCCCCAGATGCCATTGCTGATATTGGTGCTTATGAATACTACGTAACCCCAAATGACATTGATTTAATTACAGTCTCGGACCCTTTAATTGCAAAAACAGGTAATAATGATGTAGGAGTAATAATTAAAAACAATGGTAGCAGCACTTATAAAGACACCGTTTTTCTGCAATACAAAATCGATAACGGATCTTGGGTAAAGGATACTGCCATTTACAGCAACTTTTTAATTGGTACTGTTGATACTTTCTTTTTTAGCAAAAAATGGAATATTTCAGGCTCAGGAACTTTTAATGTTTGTGTATCAATTCTACCTGGTATTACTGGCGACCCTGACTCACTTGTAGGCGATACAATTTGCGAAACCAAATGCGTAGGCCGAAGCGGAACTTTTACCATTGATGCCACAGGTAATGGAGATTATAGAACCTTTAATGCTGCAATAAACTCATTATCGTGCGGTATTGCCGGACCTATTACGTTTGAAGTAGAGCCCGGAACTTATAATGAAAGACTAACACTTGAACCCGTATTAGGCGCATCAGCTCAAAATACTATAACCTTTGAAGGTACCGATAAAGACAAAGTAATAATTGATTACGATGGCACATCATCATTACCGGCAACAGTACTTTTTGATGATGCAGATTATGTAACGTTTAAAAATGTGACTATAGTTAATGAAGGTAATCAAGTGGCTTGTGGTTTTTGGCTGAGAGAAAGCGCAAATTTTAATACCATTGAAAACTGTAATATTAAATTAGACTCAACCACCGCCGGGTATTCATTAACCGGAATATTGGTTGCCAATTCTACCAGTTCATCATCAACCACCATTCCCGGAAACGCATCAGAAAATCTTGAATTTAAAAATAACCTTATTGTAGGTGGTAGCCACGGAATTAGAATAAATGGAACGGGCTACAATACAACATCAGAAAACATTTTGATACAAAACAATACCATTAGAAATTTTTACTTTCAGGGTTTAAATGCAATTTATATAAGTAGTTCAAAAATCAGAAAAAACCATATTTCAAAGCCTAGAACAACTACCGCTTATGGTATAATTATGTATTATAATCATAACGATAGTATTGATGGTAATTATGTAGAAGGCGGCAGGTACGGTATGTACATATATTATGAGAACACTTACAATAGAAACACTTTCTCGTCAATAGCTAATAATATGGTTACCAACCTAAGAGACCCAAATTATCAAGTTGGTATATTTACATATTCGGGCTACAATTTATCGATTTACCATAATTCAGTTTGGACAAATGGCACCTATTCAAACCCATTTTATGCGGCCATGAATATGTACTACTGCTACAACAGTTTTGCAAAAAACAACTCGCTAAAAGCAGGCGAAGGAATGATTTTCGCCAAATACTATGGAAACATAAGCATTGGAGCTATTGATTACAACAATTATTACGGAACAGGTGCGGCCAAGTATTATTACGATGGTTTAACTTTTACAGACCTTTCAACTTGGCAATCAATAAAATCAAAATTTAACCAAAGTAGTAAAGAAGGAGACCCCAATTACAATAGCATTACAGACTTACATGTAACAGGCGCTCAATTAAACAATGCGGCACTTAAAGGCTTAGGAATTACAACCGATTTTGATGGAGACAAAAGACCTTTTTCACCTGACAAAAAGGTTGACATTGGCGCCGATGAATACTATGTAAGCCCTTATGATATTGACTTGGTATCGCTAGACTCGCCAATTGTACCCATTATAGGTAATAATGATATAAAAATAATTTTACGAAACACAGGGATACAAAGCATTGATGATGACACCATTGTTGTAAGCTACAGCATTGACGGCACTTTGCAGGTAAGAGATACGGTAATTATAAACTCTTTAGCTCCTAACAATAATTACACATACACTTTTAGCAAGCAGTGGAGTATATCAACAGGCAAAACTTACCAGCTTTGTGCACAACTCGATACTTTTTTCAAACCCGACCCTGACAGCCTTAACATTCAAAAAAAATGTATGAATATGTGCCCCGGCGCACGTGGCAGTTATACTATTGACGCCAGTGGTAATGGAGATTTTAAAACCTTTAGGGGTGCCTTAAACGCACTTTCATGCGGAATAAACGGTGCTGTAACCTTTAACGTAAAAAACGGAATTTATAGAGAGCATATTCATTTAAATGAAGTTTTGGGCGCTTCGGCTAATAATTCAATCACCTTTAAAGGAGAAAGCAAAAACGGGGTTATTGTTAGATATCAAGGTACGGTAGATACACACCAAACGGTGCATTTAGAAGGCGCTGATTATTTTCATTTAGAAAACATGACCATTGCTAATACAAGCTCAGTTTACTCAAAAGGGGTAAGAATAAGTAATACAGCTGATTACAATACATTTACTAATATTAAATTTAATCTACCAGCCAATGCTTTAGGTGGTAATTGTATGAGTGTTCAGATTTCTGACGAAGGATTAAACACCATAGGTAATGCTGGTAACTATAATGTTTTTGAAAAATGTTCATTTGAAAATGGATATTACGGCGTGCGGTTATTTGGTATTGGTACTACATCATTAATATATGGCAATGAATTTATTGATTGCTCGTTTAGAAACCATCGTGTTTTTGGAATCTATGGCTACTACCAAGGTCAGTTAAATGTTGAAAATTGCAGCTTTGATTCGCTTCAGCTCGATTATTACCAACTTTACCTTTATATGTGTAGCCAATCATCAATAATTGGAAACAACATAAAAGATGGTAAATATGGGCTCAGACTACTTTATGAAAACTACTATTTTCAAGAAGAAACATCAGAAATTGTAAATAACATGGCCAGCGGCCAAAACAGTGCTAATGGAGAAAACTATTCAATGGATATTTACTATTGTTATAATGTTAAGTTTTTTCATAACAGTTTAATGATGAGCACGGGCAGCTCAGGCTCAGTAGCCCGATTTTACTATGGTAGCGGACATGATGTAAGAAATAATTCGTTTTCAAAAACAAGCAATGCCGATTTAATTACAAATACCAGCACTTCATTTTCAGAAGTTGACTTTAATAACTACTACATAGGTTCGAGCAACAATTTTGTAAACTTTAATGGAGCAGGTTATGATGATCTTGCAAAATGGCAAAGTGCAGTAAGTGGTTTTAACCGAAACTCAAAAGAAGGCGACCCCGGATACAATTCAGCATCAGACCTTACCATTGACCCAAAAACCAATCAATTGGCCAATTGGGGTTCAATTACTACAGGCATTACAAATGATTTTGAAGGTGATATTAGAAACCCACAGTCGCCTGACATTGGTGCCGATGAGTTTTCTGACCTTTATGATATTGGAGTTACTGCATTGCAAAACCCAACTACTGCATGTAACCTAAGTAATACTGAAGAGATTACAATACAAGTAAAAAACCTAGGCAACATTGTAGTACCAAGTGGCGAGTTATTACCTGTAGCCTATAAAATTGGCACAAACAGTGATGTAGTTGACACATTTATTTTAACATCAAATTTTGCTAAAGGTGATTCGCTTAATTTTACCTTTAAGACTAAGGCAGATTTTTCGGCCCACAAAACGTACTCATTAAGCGCCTGGACCAACATAGCCAACGACTCGCTCAGATCAAATGATACTTTAAGCACTAACTTGAGTTCGTATGAAATTCCACAAGCCGATTTTAACTATAGTACAACAGCCTGTAGTAATGAAGATATAGAGTTTACCGATAATTCAAGCGCTAATACGGCTACCATTAGTAGCTATAATTGGAATTTTGGAAACGGAATTACAACAAATACAAAAAATAGTAAAGTTGCTTATAGCGTAGATGGTAGTTACTCAGTAAAACTTGTAATCGAAAGTAATAACGGTTGTAAAGACTCAATAATCAAATCAATTGATGTAAATGAAAAACCAACCGCCGCATTTACTTCAACCAATTTATGCTTTGGCGATTCAGCCACATTTGCCAATACATCGAGCATTGCAACCGCAACAGGAGCAGTATTCAATTGGGATTTTGACGATAATACTACCACAAGTAAACGCACACCAAAACATAAATTCTCATCTACTAAAAACTATAATGTAGAGTTAATCGCCACAAGCGCCAATGGCTGTAAGGATACGGTAGTAAACACAGTATCAATTTCGCCAAACCCGGTGGCATCATTTAGTTTCTCAAATGAATGTAAGGGCGATACAAACTATTTCACCAACACATCAAATGTACCAAATGGTTACAACCCTTCTTATAGTTGGAAATTTGGAGACGGAAATGGAGCATCTACTGAAAACACAAAATATGTGTATGGTGCCATTGGCAATTACACCGTAGAATTAACTGCTCAATTAAGCAATGGTTGCTCAAGCACAGCTCAAAACAGTATTGACATTTTTAGCAAACCACAACCACAATTTAGTGTAGCAAACGGGTGCTCGGGCGATTCAATTGCATTTACAAATGCATCTACCATTAAACTAGACACTATTAAAACACATTCTTGGGCATTTGGAGATGGTAATTCATCAATTAAAACCAACCCTAAAAACCTATATAACAACAACGGGAGTTATGATGTAAAACTGATTCTTACTTCGGTAAAAGGTTGTGTAGATAGTATTTCGAAATCACTTGACATTTATGAAAAACCAACAGCAGCTTATACGGTAAGTGCAGCTTGTTCAAATGATTCAGCTGAATTCAACAACTCATCGAGTATAACAAATGGCTCTATAAGCGGCCAAATTTGGAATTTTGGTGATGGCTTCTCATCAACTGCATCAGATCCAAAACATAAATATGCGGCACATGGCAGCTACAATACAAGTTTAATTGTTGAATCGAATAATGGCTGTACCGATACAGCTACCGCACAAGCAACCGTAAACCCTAGCCCTGTTGCAAATTTCACAGCTCCTAATGTTTGTTTTGGTAGCAAGTTGTTTTTAAGCAATAAAAGCACAGTTGCCACCGGCTTATTATGGAAATACAATTGGGATTTTGGCGATGGAAATACATCAACCCAATTAAACCCAGTACACACCTACACTACAAAAGATACATTTACAATTAAATTGATTTCTGAATCTGACAAATCATGTAAAGATTCAATTGAACGTGATGTTATTGTTGACAGCAAAATAATTCCTGACTTTTCGTTTGATTCGCTTTGTTTTGGAGATTCCACCGCATTTAAAAACCAAACTAATACAAGTTGTGGTTCTGTAACAGGTTTCTTTTGGGATTTTGGCGATGGCGATACCTCTCGCGGATTTAGCCCAACACACAAATATGCAAGCGCCGGAACTTACAATGTAAAGCTCATTGTATATCAGGGAATTGCAAAAGACTCTGTAAACAAACAAGTAACAATAAACTCTATTCCTAACGCTGTATTTAATGCCAATAATGCTTGCCAAAATGAGGATGTAAGCTTTAGCAACAACTCAAATATTTCTACAGGCAGCATTACCAATTATAGTTGGAATTTTGGCGACGGAGCAAAAAGTACAGCAACAGCACCCAAACATGCTTATTCATCTAATGGCACCTATCAGGCCTATTTAGTAGCCACCGGAACCGGTGGTTGTACCGATACAGCCACAAAAAGTATTTCAGTATATGAATTACCGAGTACTAACTTTTCAGTTTCAAATGCTTGTTTAGGTTCATCGGTTAATTTTTCAAATTCATCTTCAATTACAAGTGGCACCTTAAGTTACTCATGGCAATTTGGCGATGGTTTTAGTTCAACCCAAAAAAGCCCAAGTTATAATTACGCCAATAGCGGTAACTACACGGTTAAACTTAGCGCTGAATCTAATAATGGTTGTACTACAATTGATTCTCAATCGGTAACCATACATCCTAAGCCAAGTGCCAACTTTAGTGCCAATAACCAGTGTTCAAACCAAAGCATATCATTTAATAATTCATCGAGTATTTCAACGGGCACAATATCATACTTATGGAAATTTGGCGATAACACCACCAGTACAGCTATTAATCCTAAGCATCAATATGCAAGCCCAGGTACATACTCTGTAACTTTAGTGGTAACATCAAACAACAACTGTGTTGATTCGGTTACTAAAACGGTAAACGCACTACCAACCCCAATAGCCAATTTTACTGTTCCATCGCCTTGTAGTGGTACAAAAATTACTTTTGCAAATGCATCAACTGTTCCTAGTGGTACTATGAACCATGTTTGGAATTTTGGTGATGGCAACAGCAGCTCCACTACAAGTCCAACACACACATACTCTTCAACCGGCACTTATCAAGTAAAACTGGTTTCTACCTCTACAAGCGGATGTAAAGATTCAATTACCAAAACGGTAAATGTTTATGATATCCCTACCGCCAGTTTCTCGGTAAATGGCAAGTGCCTTAGCGATAGCATTGCATTTGGTAATACTTCAACCATTGGAGCAGGTAGCATGACATATAGCTGGAGCTTAGGCGATGGCACTACAAGTTCAAAAACAAGTATTAATCACAAATACGCTAATTCGGGAACCTATCAAGTAAAACTTGTAGCTACATCTAATGGCGGTTGTAAGGATAGCAGTACCCAAACTATTAACATTACCCCTACCCCTATTGCTGCATTTACTGCCAATAATGTATGCTTAGGAGAGTCAACCAGCTTTAGCAATTCAAGCAGCATAAGCTCGGGCACAATATCATATTTCTGGGATTTTGACAATGGCTTAGCAAGCA
This sequence comes from Bacteroidia bacterium, assembly GCA_049599535.1. Taxonomy (GTDB): domain Bacteria; phylum Bacteroidota; class Bacteroidia; order CAILMK01; family JACPUW01; genus JACPUW01. Next base: position 14,292 of record JBMYOR010000018.1, read on the forward strand.
CGCAAGAGAATCCGAGCATTAAGTTCACCAATAGCGGATCTTATAATGTTGAGTTAATTGCAACTAGCAATAATGGATGCTCAGACACTGCAACAAATCAAGTGGATGTTTTTGTTAATCCAAAAGCATCGTTCTCATTTGCCAATAAGTGTCTTGACGATACTACTATTTTTACCAATAATTCAACCATTACAACAGGCACATTAAACTTTGCCTGGGATTTTGATGATGGCAACAATTCATTAAACAGAAATCCAAAGCACCGATTTGGAGCAACGGGAAGTTACCTAGTTGAGTTAATTGCCATTTCGAACAATGCTTGTACCGATACCATTTTTAAACAAATTAATATTAACCCTAAGGCAATACCGGCCTTTGCTACAAGCAATGCTTGTTTTGGCGAAACAGTTGATTTTAAAAATAACTCATCGTTGAGTTCAGGAACCTACTCAAACAGCTGGGCATTTGGCGACGGTAATACATCAAGCGCTATTAATGCTCAAAACTTATATGCACAAGCAGGTACGTACATTACAAAACTTACTTTAACAACTGATAGTGGTTGCGTATCGTCACAAACAAAGGCAGTTATAATTAATAACAAGCCAACTGCTAGCTTTAGTACAGCAAATGTTTGCCAAAACAAAACAGCCTTATTTACCAATGCTAGTTCAATAAACTCTGGCAAAATCAGCGCCTACTTTTGGTCATTTGGAGATGGATTTGGATCAAACTCAAACGCACCAAACCATCAATATACCAGCAGCGGAAGCTATAATGTAGAGCTTATTGCAAGTTCAGATTCAGGCTGTACCGATACTGCAAATCAAAATATTAGCATATACCCTACCCCAACTACGGCATTTACGGTAACTAATATTTGTTTTGGAGATACGCTTTATCCATCCAATAACAGCACAATTAAAACGGGCTCAATAAGCTCATATAATTGGAACTTTAGCGATGGCAATTCAGCAACATCTACAAATCCATTTAATTACTACACAAGCAAGGGTACCTATAACGTAAAATTAGTTACTACTTCAAACAATGGGTGTAAGGATAGCCTGATTAAACAAACTGTGGTAGATAATGTAATTGTGCCTGGATTTACCTTTAGCAATGTATGCCTAGGCCAAAAAGCCGCATTTACAAATACAACCAATGCAAGCTGTGGTAACATATCGAGCTATCAATGGGCATTTGGCGACGGTAGCATATCGAGCCAACAAAACCCAGACTATACTTACAAAACAGCAGGTACTTTTAATGTAAGACTTATAGTAACTCAAAAATCAGGCGGTAGAGACACCCTAATACAGCAAATAACTGTTAATCCAAACCCAACAGTTTCAATATCGGTAAACGACACTTGCGCTGGTATTTCGCCAACTTTTATAAATAATTCGAGTATAAGCGGTGGTAGTATTT
>JBMYOR010000019.1:0-15695 GCA_049599535.1 Bacteroidia bacterium
TTTAATGTGTTACAGTCAAGCCCAAAAGGCAAATAAAAAGATTTTTTAGAAAGTCCCTGATTTTTATAAAAATCAAGATCAACCTGGCTTATGGCAGCAATAAGATCATATTGTGCTGTAAGCTCCAACTCATATTTTTTTAGCCTTTGTACTTGTACAGATAAATACTTGCGCTTTAAAATATTTTGGGTTTGATGGCATACTCTTTCCCAAATTCGATACTCAATATTATGCGATCGCAAAACGGTAACAGCCTTTGAGTATTGTTTTACGACATTAAGGTAAGGCGACATAAAAAGGCTCTCAAAAACTACGGCATCATAATTATTAGCCTTTAATAATTCAATAATCTTAAACTCCACATTTCTATCAAAAAATCTAGATACATGGAATGCCTCGTTTCCTAACAGATTTAAAATTGTATTTAATGGCGTTATTCTATTATCGATAGGTAAGGCATGTATATTATACTGCTTTGACACTTCATTTACCTTGGCTGTATTAGCCCAATGCTTTGTTGTATTTAATGCGGCAATGGTTAATTCTGCACCCACAGCAGTAAGGCCCTTAGCCGTACTCACCATGGCCATTGTACCACCATCTACCGGCGGAAAAGGAAACCTGAGACATAATTGAAGGATCTTCATCCTCAACTGTTTTTGGGTTTTTCTTTTTTATTGAAAAATTGCTGAAACCAAAGGCTTAACTGCACCATTTTGGCATCTCTATTGGCACGTAATGTTAATATTAATGCTATTGGTGTAATTACCATAATGGGGATCCACATACCTACCTCAGGCGCAAAAACTTGTTGCTTAGCAGCTTTTTCGCTACCAATCATTACTATATAAAAAACAATAAAAAGTACAATAGCATATACCACAGGCAAACCAAAGCCGCCTTTACGAATTATAGCCCCTAAAGGTGCGCCAATAAAAAACAAGATTAAACATGCCAACGACAAGGTAAACTTACGGTGCATTTCTATTTTGGCACTAATTCTTCGCTTGGTTTGGTATTCAATCTCATTAGTAGTTGATTTTAACGAGCCCTTAATGCTGCGGGCATGAGATAAAGCCCTTTGAATCATTGGCCTAATGGTATTACCAGGTGCAAGCGCCGATATATAGTGGCTATCTACTTGGCTGGTATCGATATTATTTTGAGTTACCAAAAAGCTGGTATCATTTAAAAATGAAAAATATGGCTTTATGTAATCTTTAGTGTATTCTAATTTTCGCTGCTCTTTAAGCTTTGTAGTATCAACATAGTGGGCCAATTGTACCACATTGAGCATTTGGGTGCTGTTTTTCCAAAGATCTTCTTTGGCCCTTTTAAAGTTAAACGACGATAGATCGAATCTAATTTTGTATGCATCAAAACTCAATTTTGTATGCGGGTGGGTTTTGTTAGGCTTTCGCTTATCTTCAGGCATTTCATGATACCTGTACCCATTAAACAAATCTAAAATCAAGTATCGCTTATCTTCAGTAATATACATTTTACCGCTCTCGGCACGAGTAACCATTATGTTTCCGCGCTTTTCGGTTTTATCATAAATAATAATATCACTAAGCTCATCTGTTTCTTGATCTTTATGTCCTACCCTAATGCTATAGCCTTCAATTCCGCTATAAAAAACCCCGTCTTGAATATCCATTGCGGGTTTTTGTTCTTTAATAGAATACAAAAGCGATCTAAATTTAAGGTTGGCTTGGGGTACCACATTATTTGCAAAAAAGAAAGCCGACACCGTAATACCTCCTACAATTAATGCTAATGGGGTAACTATTCGAATTAGAGAAACACCGGTGGTTTTAAATGCCAGTAGCTCATTGTTTTCTGATAAGCTTCCGAAGGTCATAATACCCGAAAGCAAAACTGAAATGGGCACCGCCATTGGAATTAAATAAGCCGATGCATACAAAAGAAGCTCTGCAACAAGAGCAAAATCGAGCCCCTTACCGGCCAAATCGTCAATATAGCGCCACAAAAACTGCATTACTAACACAAAAAGTGCAATAAAAAATGTGGCCACATAAGGGCCTACAAAAGTGGAGAGCGAGAGGTAGTATATTTTCTTCAATCTCTTTTTTTAGTGCATCAGTTTGGCAAAGGCAATGCCATTAAATAAAAAAAGCAGACACAAAGGTCTGCTTATTTATGATAAATATTGTTTTGGTTATCCGCCAATAGTCATTTTCAATTGATCTATTGATACTTCCCATACCGCTCTAGCGTCTGGTCTGTCTTCTTCTTCTTCAAAATCGGTAACCATAAGAGATACATCATCGGTAAGGTCATCTCTTACAATTTCAAATTGCACAAATTCTTCTTCATCTCTCTCGAGCCATTTGAATTTGGTCATTTTGTTGATTTTCTTAGACACTAACTCGGCTTTCTCTTCTGCGCCATCCCAAATAAAGGTGTAAATTTTGCCATTTACATTCACATCATCAGCAAACCAAGTAGCCAAGCCACTAGCAGTGCTTATGTACGTGTAAATCAATTCGGGTTTTGCTCTTGTAGTAAACTCTTCAGTGTATTTTACTCTTGCCATTATATATTAATTCTTAATAATCTTAAAACGAGGCGACAATAAAGCATTTTTTTTTCACTTACAGTCAAAATGGGTTAAATAAAATTTTGAATACTACTTTAATTCTGCAATTTCGGTAATACAACCCTTGGTTTTATCGCCTAAGCTCACTTTTACCTTGGCATCGAGCGGTAAATAAATATCGGCTCGAGAGCCAAATTTTATAAAGCCCATTTCATCTCCAGCATTTACCTGCATGCCTTCTTTCATATAACAAACTATACGGCGTGCTACTGCACCTGCAATTTGGCGTACCATAATTTGCTTACCCAGTTCGCCATGCTCGTAAACTACCGATGTACTCTCGTTAAGCTCTGATGATTTTGGATGAAACGCTACTAGGTATTTGCCTTTATGGTATTTAGACCATAAAACTTTACCGGCAAATGGCACCCTATTTACGTGCACATTAAAAGGCGACATAAATATGCTTACCTGCATCATTTCTTTATTAAAGTACCTTTTCTCATGTACTTTTTCAATTACTACCACTTCGCCATCGGCGGGTGATATTACAGAATTGGGCAGGTTGGTAACAGGCCGTTTGGGGTTTCGGAAAAACTGCATAAAAAATGCATAAAAGCCTATTGCAAAAGCCACAAATAAATATGACCATGGCTGGGGCACATAATAATGCCCTAATGCAGCTATTGCCCCCAAAATAATTGCGGTAATAACTAGTGTTGGAATTCCTTCTTTATGAAACATATAATGCTAAAATACTCCGCGCAATTTAATGGTTTGTGCAATACGGTTAATACCTACCATGTACGCAGCTATTCTAAGGGTTACGTCATGCTTTCCGGCGGTTTCCCAAACTTCGTCAAAAGCCTTATTCATTACGCGGTCAGCTCTACGCTTAACTCGCTCTTCTGTCCAATTGTATCCCAATCGGTTTTGCACCCACTCAAAATAACTCACTGTTACGCCACCGGCATTGGCCAAAATATCTGGCACAATCGTAATTCCTTGGTTTAGTAGTATTTCGTCAGCGTCGGCAGCTACGGGGCCATTTGCACCTTCAACAATCAATTTAGCTTTAATATCTGATGCATTTGATTTGTTAATCACATCTTCAACCGCTGCGGGTACCAATACATCAACATCAAGGGTAAGTAGTTCTTCGGCATTGGGCAACAAATCAGCTCCTCTAAATCCTTCTAATGAGTTTTTATGAGAATTATAATAATTTATTGCTGCCGGTATATCTATTCCGTTGGGGTTGTAATAAGCCCCCGATATATCTGAAATTGCAACTACTTTACCACCAATTCGATTTAAAAGATCGGCTGAAACGCCACCTACGTTTCCAAAACCTTGTATTGCTATTTTTACTTTATCGTATTCCATGCCCAATTTAGCCATTGCCAATCGTGCCGAAACCATTACACCCCGACCTGTAGCCTCAACCCTGCCTAAAGATCCACCCAATACCAATGGTTTCCCAGTAACTACTGCATTTACAGTTCGACCCGATAATCTCGAATATTGGTCCATCATCCAAGCCATTGTTTGCGGTCCAGTATTCATATCAGGTGCTGGTATATCTTTGTCTGGGCCAATATCTTCGGTACCTAATGCTGTAATATAAGCACGGGTTAAGCGCTCAAGCTCTCCATTACTCATATCGCGCGGATTACATTTAATTCCGCCTTTACCACCACCAAATGGAATATTCATAATTGAGCTTTTTAGACTCATCCAAGCAGCTAGGGCTTTTACTTCATCAATATTTACATTAGGTGCATATCTAACTCCCCCTTTACCTGGGCCCAAATAAGTTGAGTGAAGCACTCTAAAGCCTTCAAAAATTTTGATCTTACCATTATCCATAGTAATAGGTAAGTTTACCTTAATCTCTTTGGCCGGAGAAACGATCATGTTAAAAATCTCCTCTTCGAGACCTAAAATATCAGCGGCTCGAGAAAATCGTGCTTTTGCTGACTCAAATGGATTGTAATCTGTCATGCTAAATGATTATTGGCGCAAGATTACAAAGGGATTTATATGTATTGATAAATATGGTGCTATTGTTGATGAAAAATCACAAGAACTAAGTTCATGTTTTGGATGATTAATATTAAATCTCACAACATTGAACCAGAAAATTGTGAACCTGAGAACCTAATTCGGCTTTTTAACTCTTTAGGGAAATCAATAAGAATTTTCACTCACCTTTTTTTCAAACTCTTTTTAATCGATGGCTTACATTAAATCTAATATTACGCTTAATGATTCCCCGCAATCATACCACAACCAAACAAATAGATCTGCGCGCGTTTGTTTGCCCCCTTCTAACTTCCACCTGGGGGAAGAACAAGTTCCCTTCCACCTGGGGAAGGGTTAGGGATGGGGCAAATACCGAGCTTTACGCAAGTTTTGGATGTGAATTAAATTTTTTATTGGTGCCAAACGGGGAATCATATTACGCTGTGTGCTCATTTGCAAAAGCCATAATTAAACCATTACAAGGTGAATGTATGCCGCGCCAAAAGGAGCCGCAAACATTAAAGCATCAAACCTATCAAGCATTCCACCGTGTCCGGGCATTATGTTGCCCATATCTTTTACCCCTAATGAGCGTTTTATAACAGACTCAAACAAATCACCTATAGTAGCACACAAGCCGCAAAGCAGGCCAAAACCCATCCAAACAGCGGTATTAAATTCATTTAAATAGGCGTATAAAAAACCTGCCAATATTGCGAAAAGTAAGCCGCCAACTGTACCCTCCCAAGTTTTATTTGGCGATACTCTTTCGTACAGTTTTCGTTTGCCTAACAACTTACCCGTTAGGTAGGCAAACACATCATTTGTCCAAATAAAAATTATACCACCAATTACATACGTATAACTGTAATCGCCATAAATGTAGGCCCAATAAATAAGCATTATAAAATTGAAAGTAACCCAGCCCAACCCCATGTAGGTGTAGGCAATGGTGCTAATTCCGTTTTCCATTTTGGTGAAAATTAAAAACACAAAAGGCATAATTAGCATTATCGGAATTAGTAATAAAAAACTATTGTTAATTGCAAAAAACTGCACGCTACCAAAAAGCAATACGGCCCCACTAGCTATAAACGGAAGCATGCGCTGTAGTCCATAAAATTTGGTTTTATCTGTTTTTATAACATTGCTCATAAACTCATGCATGGCAATACCCGAAACTATAGCCAATAAAGCAACAAAGCTGATATGACCTAAAAATATGGCACCAATTACAATTACCACAAATACAGCACCTGAAATGGCTCTGGTTAACATAATTAAATATTTATTTTTTCAATAAAAGCCTTAGCTGATTCTTCTTGATGCATTGGTACGTGTAGCTCTACATATCCGTAACCATAGTTCGAATCTTTTTTATTTAAAATGGTAGCATTGTAGCCTTCGGCATTTAGTGCATCACAATACATTTGAACCTGAATGGCATCATGGCCTTCAAAAATTTTTACCCAAACTACTTTTGGGCTCCTATCTGAAGCAAGCTTTAACTTAGGTTTTACACCATTTTTATATAGCCTTTGCATTATTACTATTAATGCTATTGTTGCCAACACGCCAGGCACCCAATGCACTTTAGCATTTATTGGGTCAAAGCTTAAACTACCATTTCTGTACATCCAATCAAGCAATAGTGATATACCATTATTAAGCAAATGAAACAGTATACTATATTTTAAATTGCCCGTGATGTAAAACAAATAACCAAGCAATAAGCCCATGCTAAAATATGCAAGTATGCCCGAAATATTGCCGTGAACTAGTGCAAATACAAACGCCGTAATAATTACCGCAACATGTGGATTTTGGGTAATATTTGTGAGCATACGCTGTACGGTGCCTCTAAAAAAAATCTCTTCGAGAACGGCGGGCAGTATTACAAACATGAAAATATTGAGAATTACAACTCCAAAGTTTTCGGCAGGTAGCAGTTGCTGCATCATGCTTTGATTTAAAGCCTCAGCATCAATAATTTCGGCAGGCCAATTAATAAAGTCAAGCACATCGTACAAAAAACTTGAACTAAAAAGCGATAGCAAAAGAATTACAAATACGTAAATGACTTTTTGTTTGGTAGCTACCCTATTAAGCCCCCAATAAGCAATAGGGTTTACCTTAATTAGTAGTGTAAAAAATAGTGGTGCAACTAAAAACGCCCCAAATTGATAAAATATTTGTGATATTCTAAACGACCATAATTCGGCATTTGTCATTGCCGTAAAGTCTTCGATATTTACAAGGCTTGTACCCCATATTTTATAGGTAATAAATTGGCTAGCCATCTGAAAACCATAGGCTAGTGTAAGGGTGGCTGTAAATATAATAAGCGGCTGCAAAATTTTTTCTGCATGGCTTAAGGGTTTGTTCTCAACTTTAATCGGTGTCAATTGCCTGATTTATCTTTGCAAAATAAATAGAATCAGTGCCAAAAATAGCTCACATAGAACTACCAGACTTCCCTTTATTACTTGCACCTATGGAAGATGTGAGCGATCCGCCTTTTAGGGCCGTTTGTAAAGAACAAGGTGTAGATTTAATGTACACCGAATTTATATCATCAGAAGGGCTTATAAGAGATGCTGCTAAAAGCCGGCAAAAACTTGACATTTTTGAGTACGAGCGCCCCATTGGAATTCAAATATTTGGTTCGGATATTAACTCAATGCGCCAAGCTGCCGAAATCACAGAGCGGGCAAATCCCGAAATTATTGATATTAACTACGGTTGCCCCGTAAAAAAAGTGGCTTGCAAAGGGGCTGGCGCCGGAATTTTACAAGATATTCCGAAAATGGTGAGCATGACCGAAGAGATTGTTAAATCAACAAAGCTTCCGGTAACGGTAAAAACTCGCCTTGGCTGGGATGACAATAGTAAATATATTGTTGAAGTAGCTGAAAGACTGCAAGATGTAGGCATTAAAGCTATATCGATTCATGGGCGTACTCGTAAACAGATGTATAAAGGCGAGGCTGATTGGACCTTGATTGGCGAAATAAAAAACAATCCGCGTATGCACATTCCTGTTTTTGGCAATGGCGATATTGACAGCCCACAAAAGGCAGTTGAATACCGAGACCGCTACGGTGTAGATGGCGTAATGATTGGCAGAGCAAGTATTGGCTACCCTTGGATTTTTAATGAAATAAAACACTACATAAAAACTGGTGAAATTCTGCCTTCTCCAAACATTGAAGAACGCGTAAGGGTTTGCAAAGCTCACTTTGACTTCTCATTAAAATGGAAAGGCGACACGCTAGGTGTTTTAGAAATGCGTAGACACTACACCAACTATTTTAAAGGCTACCGCAACTTTAAACCGCTAAGGCAAATCTTAGTTACTAGTAACAGCATTGAAGAAATCTACGCCACCTTTGACAGGATAATTGAAGAGTTTTCAGGAGCAGAGAGCATGGTTGGATAAGTTGGTTAATTGTTATTGATTTTTTGGAGTAACTGGGAATTAGTGATGAGTGAATAAGCCGTGTACCTTCTCAGTGCACTTACGTACACCGCTGGTTTGTTTCGTCCTATCAGGACTTTGAACATCTTTTTAAATCCCAAATACAAATTCAGGTTTAATTCCTTCCATAATCGTTTCCTGTATTTTCAATACTTAGTCACTCATTCACTGAGTTACTGAGTCACTACAAGTAAATAACAGCCGACTCCATCGACCGAAGCTTTAGCGAAGGTTAAAGGCTAAATCTCGCGAAGCATATCACAGCGTAGCGTTCACAGAGCGTAGCCGAGATGAAAACTTATTTCCCCTTACTTTGTTTCTCAATCAAAACTGCATATGTCATTTTTCAACGATATAGTAAATCAACTTTTTCCTAAAAAATCTATTGAACAAGAAAGCAACCAACCCCTTGTTAGAGAAGAACTTAAACGCAACACTGAATACAACATGGGTTTTTCGATTTGGAAAGAAAGTCAAGAGAAGGAACAGGTATGTAGTTTTATATTAGAGCAATACGAGAAAAGCGATAGCGAAGATGAAAACATTTCGGTTTTTAGAACTATAAAGAGTGGCACTACCGAAGGTTTTATGCTAAGGTTTTTAGATAAAACTGAGCCGCAGCACTTTAGCTTTTTATTTGATCATTTAAAAAACCGTGCTAAAGAAAAACAATATACCATATACACTAGCGATGTTAGGTCGTTTGCCCGAAAGAATGATGTAGAACGAATTGAACGCCATTATTTAAAACCAAGTTGGCGGGTTTTAAATACCAAAGCTGTTAACAATACGGGTAAAATGAACCAGTTATACGGCAACATAACTATTGAGCAGCACTTTAATAATGATATACCACTCTTTATAAAGTTTGTTTGTCAGCACTATGTTGATTCAAAATTTAGTGTTCCAATGAATTTCAACGAGTTACTTTCTCATATTTGTAATTAATGAAACGCATTTATTTAGTTAGGCACGGACAAACCGATTATAACCTTAAAGGAATTGTACAAGGAAGCGGAATAAATGCCCCATTAAACGAAACAGGCAGGGCTCAAGCTCAGGCATTTTATCAAAACTTTAGGTCAATACCGTTTGACAAAGTTTACACATCAGCTCTTAAAAGAACCGAGCAATCTGTAGCAAGTTTTATAGACATTACACCACATGAAAAATTTACCGAGCTAAATGAAATTAGTTGGGGCGATTTAGAGGGTAAAGAAGTTGATCATTTGCGCAGAGAGCAAATGAAAACCTTAATTAACGGCTGGAAAAATGGTGAATTTGATCTCTCGCCAATTAATGGTGAGTCGCCCAACGATGTGGCACAAAGAACAAAACAATTTGTGCCGATAATTACTCGCCGAACTAACGAAAAGAACATATTGATTTGCAGTCACGGCAGGGCCATGCGCGTGTTTCTTTGTGTACTTTTAGGATTGCCGCTTACCGAGATGGACCGTTTTGCGCACCAAAATCTTTGCTTGTACGAGTTGGGCTATTCAGAAAAAAATGGCTTTGAAATAATAAGAGAAAATTACACGGGGCATTTGCATTAGCTAATTCTAGCTATTTTAGCCTGACTTATGAAAACAACCATACTTGATGGATATACGCTAAATCCTGGTGACTTGGATTGGCACGATTTAGAGCGACTTTCTGATTGTATCATTTATGATAGAACAGCGCATGACCAAATTGTGGAACGCTGCCAAAATGCTAATATTATTATGACCAATAAGGTACCTATTAGCGCCGAAATGATGGAGCAACTGCCCAACCTTGAGTTTATTAATGTAATGGCCACGGGCTACAACATAATTGATACTGAGGCGGCAAAAGCCAAAGGAATTGTAGTGAGCAATGCGGCTGGCTATAGCACGCCATCTGTAGTTCAACACACTTTTGCATTATTGCTTGAGCTCTATAATAAAACTGCCGCCCATAGCCATGCGGCAAAAGATGAAATGAAGTGGGCAAATGGCAATGATTTTAGTTTTACACTAGGCTCATGGCACGATTTGGCTGGTAAAACCATAGGAATTATTGGTTTTGGCACCATAGGCCAAAAAGTAGCCAAAGTAGCCAAAGCCTTTGGTATGAAAGTGCTGGCCAACCGCAGAAACATGGAAAGTGAAGCTCCTGAAGGAGTTAAATATGTAAGTATTGATGAGATTTTGAGCAAGGCAGATGTAGTAAGCCTGAACTGCCCACAAACCCCAGAAACCACCAAAATGGTGAATGCCGAGTTCATTAATAAAATGAAGAAGGGTGCTGTGCTTATAAATACCGCTCGCGGTGGTTTAATTAATGAAAATGCCTTGGCAAATGCGCTTAATAATGACCATATTGCTGGAGCAGCAGTTGATGTACTTAGCACGGAACCACCTGCAGAAGATAATCCAATGCTAAAAGCCAAAAACTGCATTATTACTCCCCACATGGCCTGGGCAAGTAAAGAAGCCCGTCAGCGCCTTATGGAAATCATGATTGAAAACACCCGTGCCTTTTTAATGGGCGAGCCTGAGAATGTGGTGAATCTATAATTTTTTCTAAGCAGTCATTCCTGACTTGATTCAGAATCTTTCGAAAGCGTAGTTTTTCATAGCTTAGAGATTCCGGATCAAGTCTGGAATGACGATTATCTTTTAAGTTTAAAATGAAAATCCTAATAACACCTAATTCCATTTTTAATGGGCGAACCGTAAAGTTTGGTAAATGGGTTAGAACTTTCTAAAACAATTTCTTATTGCATATAATTGCAAGGTTAGAACTGAATTAAAAGAAATAGTTTATTTTGCTTAAAAGGACAAGATGAGGTTAACAATCTTGCTTTTGGCATTGATGTATTCAACATATGGTTGGGGGCAAAAAAACAAAAGCGACTATTCATTTTTAAAAAAGGCATATACCAATGAGCTTTGGTTTCAAACAGTAAGTGAATTTGGATATACTGATTTACTTTATAAAGACCCAAGTGACTTTTATGAGCCAGAAACTACCTATTACTATGTAAATTTATTTGCTGCAGAAGTAGAACAAAAACTCAGGTTAATCCAAATACATGACTTTTTATCATTTTCTATCTCCTTAAATGAATCCGTTCAATTTAGGGTAGTTGAAGATGGCACTACACAAAACCGTACTTTACTCCTTGGAGCAACTCCCTTTGCCGATATAAACCTGTTTAACCACGCTACATATAACTCAGATCATAGATTCGGGCTTTTTGTGGGTATGGGTTACCGTGCTGGCTATTTTTTAAGCTCGGTGTGGAACGTTAGTTCACAACCTTTTTATTCCCCAAGAATAAGAGTAGGGCTTAATCAAACTTTAAGCTTTAGAAAAAATCATTTTTTAAGCCTTGCCTTTTATTTCGGATTAAAAGACATTGAGTCTTTTAATGATTTTGATTTATTACATATTCCCAACGACTTTTTTGGTGTATCATTTCAATATCGTCAACAAAACAAGAATAGCATCTTTTATTAATGAGATTACATCTGATTTATATTGTTATAGTTTTAGCTAATTGTTATAGTGTTAATGGCCAAAACTCAAATTATTTTCTTTACAGCGACAATAAAGCACGGGTTTCTAACTTAATCAAAACGCTTAAAAAAGAAAATCAAAAGCACCATAAGGAGTATCTTAAAGAACCAAGAAAAGTGCGAATTTCTCAAAGTGGTTTTTTAAACATGTCTTTATACTCCGATTTTGAACTCCTAAATAGTGGCTTCATACTGTTTAATAAAGAGCTCGATAGCTTTTTTAACGAGATAAAGCAAATTATTATTAGTAACAATAATGTCACTGATTTTAATATTTATGCACTAAACTCTAGTCAGATCAATGCCTTTGCCTCTGATAATGGCAATATTTACTTTACGCTTGGACTTTTAAGCAGACTAAAAACTGAAGCCCAAGTTGCCGCCATTCTATGCCATGAATTATCGCATTTTCAGTTAAAGCATAATATCAAAGGATTTACAAATAAATTAAAGGCAAAACTGAACCTTGATTCCTTTATGAAAGACCTAAGCGTAAACTTCAAAGACATAGAATATCATAATTATTCTCAAATACTTGAGCTTGAAGCAGATTCTTTGGGTTTTATATATCACCTAAATTCTGGATACAATCCAACTGCCTTTATTGATGTATTTGATATTCTTTCAAAATCAGGATTACCTGCTCAACCAGGCAATTTTGGCTACACCGTGCCTGTTATCAATTTTAACTTTAAAAAATATTTTGATAGTTCTATTACAGATATAATAAACCTTGACAGTGCAAAAAGCTATGAGAGCGTTTCTCACCCCAGTTTAAGCGAAAGAGAGAAGCTAGTTAATATGCTTTTAGCACAAATTGAAGCAGAGAAAAACACTTCTGTTGACTTTACAATACCAAAGAGCAAATTTGAAAAACTTATTATAAAGGTAAATTACACCTTAGTAGAAACCTTTAATATTGAGAATTTACCAATTGAAGGTTTGTGTCATGTGCATTCTGTGAAACAAAACTTTGAAAATGACGAATTCATTGATGGCTTTGAATTATTATACTTTCTTCAGGTTAGTCAAACTGAGTTTAACACCCAACAATATAAATATGATGATTATAATATTTTAAAAAACTATTCTAATAACATAAACGCCAACGTTAAAGCGGCAATTAACTTTCTATATGCAAGTTCACTTGTGTTAAAGCACAACTCTTCAGAACAAATAATTGAACTTTATAACTTGACCAAGAAATCTCTTGAAGAAAATGAAGTTATTAGCGAAGAAGGACTTAAGACGCTATTGACTGATGAAGGTGAAGATGATCTAATTGGGTTAGTAGAAGAGAATATATTTAAAAGAGTTGTGAAGATTGATGAACCACATACAAATAATGAAGATTATAACGGGATTTGCTTTTTAAGCACACAAGCTTTTGTTTTAAACGAGGGCATACCATCCCTATTAAATGCCAAAAAAAGTATAAAATATAACAAAGATCTTAATCTTCATGCTCAAAGTTTAATCCAAAATAATGGGCTTAACGGAATGGTATTATCGCTTAATACAAATAGTGATAATTGGGCCATGTACTACGATCAGATTAGAAAAATTAAAGCCTACTTACTAAATAGATCAGTAATAAGAGTAAACACATCAATAATGCACTTTTCTAGTGCCAATTATTATGAAATAGAATATTTTAGACTGAAAATAATGAAAACTTTAGGAGTATCAGAAATTGCGACTATTAAAGGTGTAGTATATACTGGCTTAGATTATCAAAATCGTTTTTTAAGTTGGAGCTATGGCGGTTTATTGACCACTTTAATCCCTCAAGGGGCTGTAAGAACATTAATGGGGCCTGCGATTAACAATTCACAGTGTGAAGTAAAATTAAAAGTTTACAGCACAAAAACGGGCACTAATATAGGTAGCAAAAAAATAGCTGTAAGACATACGAGTGCCACTTCTGGCACAATTACCCAATGTTTTGAAATGGCACTTTATAATTATTTTGAAAATAAATAAAATGAAAAAATTAGCTTTTCCCTTATTGCTACTGATTTTCAGTTGTCAAATAGCTTTAGCTGAAAACCCTATTAAAAAGCCCGGAAAAGGCTGGTACATCGGAGCTAGTGCCGATGTCTATAATGTTTTTTGGACTAATTTCGGAGGAAAAGACTTTGATGATTTATTTCTTCCAAACGGTGGTGCGCTAAAGCTTGATTATAATTTTGGAAGTAAGTTTAGCTTTTCTAGTAATGTCAATTTCATGTTTAGCCCCGCAACTAGAAGAATTGCCCCCTACCAAGAGTATCTAAATCTTAAAAATTCAAGGGTATTTGGTTTTGATATGCTTTTAAGATACACCCTTCCTACAAGATTTGGGCTACACCCGCCCTATGGCAGGTATTTAGGTTTTGGCTATGTTTTTAAAAACGCTGAGGTTTTTATACCAAAAACATTTGGTTATGAATTTAACAACGAAAAAGAAAGGTATGAACTAACTTCAATTGACGCAGCTGAGTATTATAAAGGTCGTGCATCTGGCCCAAGCTTTACATACGGTTACATGCTACCCATGGGAAGAAACATAATTTTTGATATGGGTTTTCAATTCACTTTTCTTTTATTTAGATATGAAAACGGCATTGGAGAAGCGGCAGATTTACCCACTGATTTCATTTTTGATAGGAACTTAACTAAGGCCTATTATAGAATTTTAATTCCTATTCAATAGAGAATACTATTTTATCTATCTGAGCTCCAGTTTTTGTCTCTGGGTTTATAAATCTCATTCTTTTACGGTCATATCCTTCAGTAGTAATGGGTATGAAAAAGAATTTTTGATTATCGTAGGTCCAAGATTTAACTACGCAAGGATTTACGTGCCCTGAGTAGCCAATAAAACCGTAGTTATATTCAAGAGATGAATAGTTTTTTGAGTCTATGCTTTCTGTTGATTCAATTTCATATCCTTCCTCATTAGAATTATAATTAGGTAAGTTGAAGGTAATAAACGGTTCAACCCCATTTGGCGCCTGACCCCAAATTTTAAAACCACTGCCTACTTTTTCAGAATTTAAATTCTTTATTTTAAAGGATTGACTGTAAAATGAGTTATATGATTTTACGCTTACTGTATCTACAACATATACATCGGGAAACTGAATCATACTAGTTGTACATCTTGCATATATTCTTGTGTTTGCATGCAAGCTAAATGCGGTGTATTTATTGCTGCTTTTCTCAAGGCCGTGTGGTGTAATTAAGGTTGAAAATTGTGGGTCAAATGAAAATTCAATTTTCTGATTTAGCAACTTTCTACCCGACGTTAAAGCCTTAGTAAACTGATAAACTAAATCAGTTTCCAAATCACTCATGTCATTACTGAGATTAAAAACGGTTTCCACGAAATCTTCGGTTGTAAAACTCGCTATGGCAGATTCAAGCGTATCAAGCAAGCCACTATTATTACCTCTAAAAACATGAAATAGCTTGAAATAATATTCTGTTGAAGGTCTTAATTCAGGAAAATCAACACTTACTTTTCCATCGTAGTAACTGTTGGTTAAGTCAATTTGACTATCGTAGTTAAATGTATCACCTCTTACAATTGTCGCTCGTCCTCTAACTGGATCGCTAAATTCTGTGTTAGTTGAAATACTAAGAACTGAGCTTATAGTAGTATAATTTTCATCTGGCACGTTAGAAATAATTACTTTAGAGTCATACCATTTTGGGCCTCTAACTTCTAAAGCAATTGGAGACGGCGCTACTTTTTCAATAAAAATTGTTTTTCTCTTTTCCTTAAAATATTTACCATAACCTGCATGTAATGTTACATCATAAGAACCTGGATAATCAAATTTGAACTCTTGTGTTTCTCCGTATAGAATACCTCTTCTTTCGGCATCCCAATATAAAGTATCATAGTTTATACTGGTATTTTTTAAACTTACAGTGTTATACCTTACGCTAAACTCAAAATCTGGCTCGGTAATGGGGTATTTATCTTCAAATACTATATTTTCATCACCATTACAGGATTGAAATAGAAAACTTAATGAGCTTAATAAACCTATGGCAAAAGAAAATTTGAGCAGTCCTTTCATAGAACGAATTT
>JBMYOR010000020.1:0-15577 GCA_049599535.1 Bacteroidia bacterium
AAGAACACAAGCGGATTTTCTCGAATTGGAAATAAAACTATTCAATAAATCAATTATATCATTAACGCGACAGCGTAGAAAGAGAAATGACTTCAAACTCTCTTTAATTAAAAATTACTACGAGTTCATTCAAAAGAATTTTAAAGATTCTGTTTCAGTTGATAATAAATTAGTCTTCTCTTCTGACAAACCAAATAATCAAAGTGATTATTTTAGGATTCTTCTTGATCACCTCCCCGCCACAGAAGTATACTTTAGGTATTTAATTGAAAGCAATTACGTAGCTCCCAGATTAGTTACTTTTTTCGTACCAAGAGATATCATTGGTCTGGATTCTAAAGCAAAAATCAATTTCGACAAATCAATGGCTAGTGTTGAAAACCAATCTTCACTTGAAATAATAAATCATTTTATCTCAGAAGCTATGTTTTTTTTATCAGAGTCAGAGTTTGAATTTAATGAAAGGAGTATTAATGAGCTTAAAAATGGACTATTGAAAGTTAACATCGGAACATCAAGGAAAAAAGCACTGAACACATATTGTGGTATTGATGAGATTAGAATTAGTCCCAAATGCTTATTCAGTTATTCTGATAAGTCTGATAAAGATGAATTTGGTGGTGGATGGAACGTAGAGAATGTTTTCATTGAATTTCTAGTCAATAATAATTGGCTAGAGTGGAATGATCTTTCTGATGGGACAAAACGCCTTTTTTACTTGACAACTGAAATTCTTTTCCAAGATCATGGAATATTCTTTGTTGAAGAACCCGAACTTGGTATTCATCCACACCAATTTGCCAAGGTGATGGAGTTTTTAAAAGAGCAGTCGAAAGACAAACAGATAATAATAAGTACACATTCACCACAAGCATTAGACGTTTTAGACGAAGACGAATTGGATAGAATTATTATTTGTGAATATGTGAAAAATGAAGGGACAAAACTCAGGCATCTTACGAAAGCAGAAAAAGCTAAGGCTAGCGACTACATAAATGAAATTGGCTTTTTAAGAGATTATTGGATAATGTCTGATTTAGAGGGATAATGAAAATTGGGATTGTAGGAGAATCTCCGAATGACACTAAAGGCCTTGAGGCTTTACTTAAAAAAGGTCATGAAGACCAAGTTTTCAAATCGGTTTTTGGCAATAGAAAACAACACCACAAAGCCCACAAAAAATTAAATACTCTTTTAAAAATTGAGCTAAAATCTGGAAACTATGATGCCATTGTTGTTTCTACCGATTTAGACGATCATCCATCGCAAACTGAAAAAATTAGAGCTCAAAAAGATTGGTTTAATAAAGTTAAGAAGGATCTTGACGTTCGTTTCTTCCTCTTGTTGCATATCTATGAGATTGAGGCTTTGATTTTATCAGATATCAAATCTGTTCTAACAAATTATGGTGGTAAATGCTCGTTTTCTGGAAACCCTATGATGCAAAAAGACCCTAAAGAATTTTTAGAAAAAAAGTGGTCCGGTACTAAGTTCAAATACAAGGAGAACAAATGCCCTGAAATTTTGGCAAAACTTGACTATGCAATTGTAAAATACAATTGTGCATATTTCAAGGCCTTTGACAAGGCGCTCACGGAATTCATTATTGAAAATTCATAGGTGTAAGACCTGGTTGAGCCAAAGTTGATTCCTTGATGGGTGATTTGATTGGGTAGATCCAGTTAAAGACCTGACGGGTTTTCTCCGTTTTATTTAGAAAATAGGAAATTCATACCGAGACCCCAGATTTTCATCAAAATCAAAAGAAGTTTTGATGACATGCAGTTTCTCGCAAAGTGACAAGGGATTACGCTGAGTTCGCAATGATTCTTCAGTCTAGCTATTAATAGAACTCTTTAAACTTTGTGTTTTCTTCTTTTCTCTGGGCGAAGCATTTAGCCACTTTGATATGGGTAGCGAGCCTGACATCGAAAATTGAAAAAAAGCATAGATGTTAGCTCGAAGTTCAACTTCGGGTTTCTGTGTATTTTGGAGCGCTTCTCCGAGTAATGAAACACGGTGCAGGGCACCTATTACACCTTTCCATCGAAGCGGATCTTCTCAGCAACCAAATTGGGCAATTTGCTACCTGCAAGCCCGTCAGGTCTGTGCCACTGCCTTAAGTAGCTTGATTGGATAACACAAACTCTTAAAACAACTACATTTGGCATCAGCTCAATAACACCATTAATAATGAAGCGTTTTATATTCTTTTTCTTTTGCCTGCTTGGTCTCAACACAATGGCTCACAACGACAATACTTGGAGCGATACCGTTGCCAATGTAATGTATTCTAAATGCACATCTTGCCACCACGAAGGTGGTATTGGTGGTTTTTCATTAGTTAATTACGAAGAAGCTTACCCTTACCGATTTGCTATAAAATTTGCTGTAGAAGAAAGGCGTATGCCCCCTTGGCCTGCAGACCCTGACTACAGAGCGTTTGCTCATCAAAGGGTACTTTCTGAAAAAGAAATTGAAGTAATTGTTGATTGGGTTGAAGATGGCGCTCCCATTGGAGATGCAACTGCAATACCCGAAGCACCTACATATGATAATGAGTCATTAATTAAGAACGCCGATTTTGTTGGGCAAATGGAAGAATATGAGTCAGCTGCCATTAGTTCAGATGAGTACAGATGCTTTGTAATACCCACCAATTTTAACGAAGACAAAGTAGTTTCTGGCATAGAGGTAATTCCTGGAAATGCTGAAATAGTTCATCATGTTTTGCTTTTTCAAGACAATAGCGGAAGACCTGAACAACTTGACCAAAGAGATGAAGGCCCCGGCTATTCTAGCTTTGGCGGAACAGGAAGTAACGAATCTACTTTAATGGCGGGCTGGGTTCCTGGCAATGCACCGGCGTTTTTCCCAAAAGGCATGGGAATTACACTTAAAAAAGGCACATCATTGGTAATGCAAGTGCATTATCCAGCAGGCTCAAGTGGCCAAAAGGACCAAACTGAAGTTAGGCTTAAGTTTTCTGAAGAAAAAGATACCCGCGAGGTGAGAATAGCACCTATTCTTAATCATAATCAACTAAATGAAGGAAAGCTTTTTATACCGGCAGAAACCAAACGCACATTCACACAGAATTACAGGCTAAATTCAAATTTTAGTTTGCTTTCAATGCTTCCACATATGCATCTTATCGGTGAAAGCATAAAGGTTAATGCAACAAAAGATGGTGATACAATTAATCTAATTGACATTCCACAATGGGATTTTCATTGGCAGGGAACCTATATTTTTCCTAAACTGCAAAAAGCAAGCGCTGGCTACAATTTAAATGTTGAAGCCACATATAACAACACATCATCAAACCCAAACAACCCTAACGAACCACCATTAGACGTGAGCATGGGAGAAGCTACTGGCGACGAAATGATGTTGGTTTATTTCTATTATACAACGTATAGAGTTGGTGATGAAAGTATTGATCAAACCAAGCTTCAAGATGAAATTCTCTCAACCCCCGAAGAAATTATTGCTAATAATTGGGAGTTTTACCCAAACCCAGTAAGGAAAGGAGACGATATAAAAATTGAAGGTTTTAATGAAGGAAACCAAGCTTCTCTTTTAAACCTTAATGGTCAAGTACTTTCAGAAAGCAAAAGCCAAAACTTGAGTACGCCACAATTAATTCCATCGGGCATTTACTTGATTAGAATTGAAGATGAGCAAAAAACTGAAATGAAAAAAATAGTAATCTACTAACCGCACGCAACCAACTTTTAAGGTTAACAGTTTAAGGAGTCAAACACCCTTAAACACCAATTTATCATGAAAAACCTATTTGCTTTTGTTCTGCTTAGCAGCTTTGCCCTTACGGCATGTAATGGACTTTTTAACTCTGATAATTGCAACGATTGTGATGGTGTAAATTGCACCGAAGAGTTCAAAATGATACAAATTGAAGTAGTTGATAAAGACGGTAATGCGGTATCGCTAAACGATTATAACATTACCTTTAAAAACAATGGCGAAACGGTAGATTCAGAAACCAACGACCGCTTAATATACGCCGAAGGCTATGTAATTGCTACCGATTCTGACATGGAGCAAGTAACCTGTGATGGTACTAAGGTAGTTTTTTCATACAGCCTTAATGGCAAAGATTTTGACGAAGAAACATTTTTAATTGGTAAAGATTGTTGCCACATACAGTGGAGAGATGACAAAGCGAAAAAAATAATTATAGATTAATTCATTTAATCATAGTTTATTACCAGCGTTGATTCTTGTAAGCATCATTGGCAAAGGCGAATGACACAATCCCTAAAACCAAAATAATAATAGGCGATCCGCCTAATAAATTAAACTCAGTAATCTCACTTAACGGTTTAGTTAAAAAGCCATACCCTGCATGCAAAATACACGCTATGCCAACAAAAATACCAGCATAAAACTTTGCAGCGCTTCTTTTACTAAACCATTTGTTTTTCTTCTTTTTTGACATAAAAAATCACTCCTTTTGTACTCAATTGGCTTGCAAAATAAGCCGCTATTTTAAACATGCTTGGTGCCTACAATTACCAAACGTGAGTTGCACCCATTTAAGTTCAAATCAGTTTATTGCTAATCTTTAAAAAAGCCGACCTTATAAAAATAGCACCTTATATTCGATGTTTATAAATCAGCTAAATTATCAAGTATGCAATCATGTTTTCACTTTTTAATTCTTACTTTTTTAGCCTTATCAGTATCATCATGCAATGGCCTACTATTTGGCAACAACGATTGTAAAAACTGCGATAATGTAGCCTGCACAAAAGAGCACAAACTAATAGGCATTAGGGTAAAAGATAAAAATAATGAAGCTGTTGAACTAAGCCACTTTAAAGTACTGTTTACCCAAAGCAACAAAGAGATTAAAGGTTTGAACTCCGAACCTTCAGTTTCTCTTGGTTATTACATAATTGCAACAGACTCAATGCTCAAAGATTTAGATTGCGATGGTACTTCGATTACATTTACTTACAGCACAGATGGTGAAAACTACAAATCTGAAAACTTTAAAATTGGTAGAGATTGCTGCCATATACAGTATTCTGAAGAAAAGGCATTAGAAATAATTATTGACTAGACCTTGTATTATTATTTACAATTAGCTGCGTGTAATTGCAAATTGCTAAAAGTAGGCCTACTAGTGCATTAGAGTTTACCTAGGCACAATAAGTTTTTATGGCACAACAACCAACGGCGGTTTAGCTTTAGTATGCAAAGCATTACCAAATTTGAGATATTTGTTTCATGAAAATCTCAGTTGAAAGAACAAATGATAAATACGCAGTTAGCGTAAAAAACGAACGGGGCAACACATCGGTGATTGATGGAAGCGGTTCTGCCTTTAAACCTATGGAAATGCTTTTAGCATCGTTGGCTGCCTGCACTGTTGTTGATATTGTAGATATTCTCAAAAAGCAAAAACAAGAATTAAACGACATTAAAATAGACGTTGAAGGAGAAAGAGAACAACTTGAAATGATAAAACCTTTTAAGGCTCTACATGTTCATTACAAATTATTTGGCCAAATAGACGAGAAAAAAGCCCAAAGAGCCATTGACTTGGCTTTTAATAAATATTGTTCAGTAAGCGCATCTCTAAATAAGGCCATAAATAAATCATTCTCTTTTGAAATCATCAATGAGTAAAACAACCAATCTTTATTTTGATGAGCTGCAAAGCTTAAAAACCATGGTATGGCCAGCAATTAAAACATTTACCAGAGGCAAAAGCCTTCCAGAAGGTGGCATTAACATATCAGCTAATTTTCATAATGTTTTAATTGAGCCTAAACAGCTGCATGCCTATAGAAACTATTTTGGCTTTAGAAGCGAATTGCCAATTACCTATTTGTACTTACTTACACAACGTGCTCAGGCTACCATAATGCTAACCGAAGCATACTCCATTTCTATGCCAGGCACTGTGCATTTAAGCACCAACTTGGCTTTTTTAAATGAGATAAACCCTAATAAAAGTTTAGCCATTGAATCATCACTGAGTGTTCCTTACAAGCAAAAAGGGTCGTTAATTCCTGAATTTCTGATCTCCTTTTTTCAAGGCGACGAACTCGTAGCCAAAGGCAATGGAAACTACTTTGTAAAAAGAAAAAGCGCAGGCCCAAAACAAAAAAAAGAAGCTCTAAAAGTTATAGAAAATCCTGACTTTGAATTAGATTGGTATTTAGATAAAAATGTAGCAAAAGATTATGCCGAAATTTCTAACGATCATAACCCCATACATAAAGGTATTATAGCGGCAAAATTATTAGGATTAAAGTCTCAAATTGCACATGGTTGGTATGTGGCTAGCCGATGTGCGCAGCATGTAGAGCAACAAAAGCGCAGGCAAATTGGCGCATTTGGCATTGACTTTAAAGGAATGCACACGCTACCGGGTAACTACATTTTTAAACTGAATAAAAACCACTTTCAAACCCTAAACAACGCAGGCGACAAAGTATTAAGCAAAGGGTCATTTAACTTTTAATAAAAACACTACATATTTTATAAAATCCACCACGTGTAAATACTTTTTTTTGCAAGGGATTTCGGTAATCTTGCTCATAAACCAAAATGCTGTAAAACTACACATACGAGCAACTGAAATCGCTCGCTTCTGATCAGGAACGATGGACTTCAGCACATCGCAGTGCTCGTAGTATTAATACCGACACTCCGATTTATTGAATACATTCTATTATGTTTCAAACACATAATTTTGAATAAACTCAATTAAGGCCTACTATTATGAGTAAACGTTACTTCTTCATATTTTTTGCTCTTGTACTTGTAAAGCTCTTGCATGCCAGTTGTATGAGCTCGGGAATTTGGGCATTTCCAGAAACTAACAAAATTGATATTGATGGCTTTATAATTGTTGAAGTATACGGTACTTCTCAAGATTTAATTCCAAAGCTTGGTAACGATGTTCAAATACATTTGAAGGCTAATGATCACTGTATAAACCTAGCAATAGTTGAAGTAATTAAGGGCGCTCACAATATTTCTCAAGTAGTATTTAAGGTAGAGCAAGAATTAGAAGTTGGCGCTAGCTATTATTTAGTGTTTGAAGACACAACTCAAATTGCAATAAGGAAATATGGTGTTTGGAAAGACGCCGTTTGGGAAGCCGCCAAATTGGCAAAAACGGAAAACAAACCCCTAATTATTGAACATAAAAGTTACCCACCCAAAATTGAGCATGAAGGCAACACATTTATGCTATACGGCTGTGGGCCATCAATGTATGCTGATTTCAGAACTTCTATAATGGATTCTTCTTTAATGCTTAGAGCTCAGTTAACTGAGCTAAATGGCACCGATACATACGTATACATAATACCAATTGACACCGCTGGAATTGTTAGTTTAGGAAGGGGCATGTGCAGTGGTGCCTTTGCATTTCAGCGATCAAAAAAGTATAGGGCAAGATTTAAGATCTATGATTTCACCAAAACTGAGTATGCATATTGCGAATGGATTGAATTCGACAGCCCTGTAGATTATGAATCGAATCAATTTATAAGGCTAGTCGATTAATTGGCTTCCAATAAATTTAACCACACTATCCTCAGCATAAGTTGATTTCATTTTAAAGTCTTTTATAAAGCCAACATGCCCGCCATATTTGGGAGTATCTAGCTCTACATATTTATTGGCTGTACATTCTTTTATCGGAAAACATTGTGAACTTAGAAACGGATCGTCTTGGGCATTAAGTATTAATGTGGGCACTTTAATATTTTCAATAAATTGCTTGCTGCTACATTTATCCCAATAGTCTTGTGCTCCTTTAAAACCATGAACTCTAGCGGTGTAAAACTCATCAAAATCATGAAAAGTTCTGGCTCTTTTTACATCATTAATAGTAAAAGGTGCATTGGTATACCTATTGAGTTTATCATAAGCTTTAGCCTTTAACGTTTTCATAAACCGCATCATATACACCTTATTAAATCCACTTTTAAGCTTTTGGGCCGAAGAAGCTAAATGACACGGCACCGAGATAGCCGCAATACCTTTTACCGCAGCCGGTATTGACTCACCATGTTCACCCGCGTATTTCAAAATCAAATTTCCACTTAAACTAAAACCTACAATTATTATGTTTTTGTAGCAATATTGTTCTTCTATATAGCGTAGTACAGCGGCTAAGTCATCAGTTTTACCACTATGGTAGGCGGTAATTAAACGGTTAGGTTCTCCGCTACAGCCTCTGTGATTCATTGCTATAATATCACATTTATTTTGTAGGCATATACTTGCCATACCCTGCATATAAGGCCTTTTACTATCGCCTTCGAGCCCATGCATTAGCAATACACAAGTTTTATTTTTGCGCAGTGTTACGTCAAGGTCAATAAAGTCGCCATCGTCTAATTCAAATCGTTTTCTTTTATAATCTATGCCATTTACTGTTCTAAACAGATTTGGCCAAATTGTATTTACATGGCCGTTCTTTAAACCCCATATCGGCGAATAACTATCATTTTTCACTCAGCAAATCTAAATGAATAATAGCCTTGAAAATAAATACTGTGGTTACCAAGTTATGTTTTTCAAAACCAAATATTAAAAAAGGGGTATCGGTAATCTTGCCATCAAACCAAAAAACCCTTTAAAACTACACATACGAGCGATTGAAATCGCTCGCTTCTGATCAGAAACGATGGACTTCGGTCCATCGCATTGCTTGTGGTAGTAATACCGAGCCCCCTATATTTAAAACCATTATAAAACACCAATCATAATATCAGCACTTAATTTTTTTCAACCACCATTTTAGCTCAAAATAAGACTCTGATACACTTTGATTTTAATACTAACAATTACAAGCTTTCTGCCAATAATAAAACTACATTAACCCAGGGGCTTAACAATGTTAACTTCTCTTGCAAAATTGATATTGTTGAACATATTGGTTAAATCTACATTATGCATTAAGGCGTAATAAAACAAACTTTAATTCAATTTTTAGGTTTATACGCTTTTAAATTTGTGCTGATAAATATTATTCAAATAGGTTGATTATTGCTAAAACAACATTAAATAAACGCCACTTAATCATATTATTTATGTTAGTGGTATTCTTGTTTACCAGTTGGGTTATTTACCTATCATTTAAATCTGTATCAATAAGAGAAGATATAAAACTTAAGGTTGGTGCAATTTCTGACTTATCTACCGTCGATAACCTTATTACCAAAAGCAATCAAACCACAAATTATCAACTACCTGAAAAAACCTACCAAACATTAAAGAAAGGCATTGACTTAAGTAAACCAGAAATTAACCTTGAATTATACAATGGATTAAATCAATGGATTAGCAGTCCGCAAGCTTTTGAAAACAAACTTGAGCTGCAGCAACAAATTAAAGCTGAAGTACGCGTACTAAGAATAGCGCTAAGCCAGCTTTCAGTTCATTTAGAATCTATGTGGGTTAAGATTACTTATGCAGGTATGTTTTCATGCTTTTTTGCCATACTATCTGCACTATTATTTTATTTATCTCTTAAATCAAGGGCCCAGCTTGAGCTTGCCAACTTACAGCTTAATAAAAAGAATAATGAATTGGCAATTAAATCAAAAGAGCTAACCGATTCTAACCAAACTAAAGATAAACTTTTTGCTATTATTGGTCATGATTTACGTGGACCAGTTGATACATTAAAATTATTTTTTGATCAATTAAATCGTAATAAAATCACCGAAGCTGATTTTAACGATTTTAAAAAAGGATTGAAAGAACACGTTGACAAAGTGCATTTTACGCTTAACAACTTATTAAAATGGGCTATTGAACAAATGGACGGCGGCGAAACCATTAAAAAAGAGTTTATTATATACCATTCGTTAAGAGACTCGTTTGCTCTATTAAACGATTTTGCCAAAAGCAAAGAAATTACTGTAAACATAAACTTTGACAAGTTTGCTACCGTATTGGCTGACGAAGAGCAAATTAAACTCGTTTTTAGAAACCTTTTGAGCAACGCTTTAAAATATACAAGCCGACATGGTATTATAAATATTCACTCGTATGATCGAAATGATTTTCTAATAATTTCAATCGAAGATAACGGAAAAGGTATTGATAATAATCTAATTAGTAGAATATTAGAAAAAAAACCACAAAATAGTAAAATTGGCACCAAAGGTGAAAAAGGCACGGGTATTGGACTAATGCTAAGCAAAGAGTTTATCGAAAAAAATGGAGGTGAGTTGTGGGTTGAAAGCGAAAAAGGAAGTGGCTCAATTTTTTATTTTAGTATTCCGAGAGCGAATTAAGCAACCTTTTTACTTAAACTTACTATCTGCTAAAAAACCAATATTATGAAATGGATTCTATTTTTAAGCGTAATACTTTTATCCGCTTGCACCCAGAATTTTGAATCGGAAATTTCTGTAAAAAACCCAACTAAAGATGCTGATTGCCAAGGTGTGAGTTGCACTATGGATTACAGAATTATTTCAATACACTTGAAAGATAAAAATGGTGACCTTATTTACCTTGAAGAAGGTGAATACAAAGTGTATTTTACTGAAAGTGGAGAAGAATTAGAGCTAACTAACCGAATGTTGTTTAGCGACTTATCTCGCTACGAAATAGCCAATGATGGCCTAATGTCAAAATTTGATTACGCAGGCACTTCCATTACCTTTGAAGCCAATCTCAGCAAGTTTAAAACTTGGAAACGAGAGTTTATAATTGCTAAAGACTGTTGCCATATTTACAGTCCTGACGAACAACAACTTGAGTTTGAGCTTTAAAGAATGGTAACCACTCGCTTTTGTTCTACTTTTCGCCTTTGGAATTTGTAAAGCTGAAAATACCACTAGATTTTCTACATTAGGCTTTTCATCAAATATTTTGCAAGCATTAATCAATTCATACTTAAACGCAATAGCACGTTTTTGTAATGATAAGTTTGAGCCACAGCTAATAGACACGCTTAGGCAAACGGGCACATTAAAAATAACTAAATGTGCTGAAATTGATTTCAACTGTCTAATACATTCGTATTATAAAAAATTGAATTGGGTTCTGCATTTTTACAACTATTAAATGACGATTTTCAGCCTTTATATTGAAGACCTAACTGGTATTAATGGAATAAAACATCTTGGTTAAACCTGAATTATCAATTAAATAATCACTCCTTATAATTAAGGCATATTTTATCGACAATAATTTAGAAGGGATTTCTGTAATCTTGCCACTAAACCATAAAACCCGGTTAAACTACACATACAAGCGATTGAAATTGCTCGCTTCTGATCAGGAACGATGTGCTTCAGTCCATCGAGGTGCTTGTGGTAGTAATACCGATACCCCCATAATTTAGAAAACGAAAACAATAAGGTGCCAAAAAAAGGCAATGTCACAATTCCGATTATTTGCATATAAATTGGTTTCTCAGAGCGGGTTTTAATAAATTTATCAGGATATAGAATAAAACTAGCGTAATTGTAATCCCAATTAAGCTGAATAGCATTCCTACCATCACTTTCTTTTATCTAAATTTCACTAATTTTTCTATCAAATTATTATAATTTATAACGCGAAAAGGCTATTGATCAACAACTTAGTCAATTAAACAATCTCTATTTCAATTCGGGCAACTATTTACTTTAAAACAATCAAAGAAACAACCAATGAGTAGAGCTCTTCGTATTGTCTTTCTAAATAGAGCTCATGAATATTACACATATTTCCCTAATATCAACTTTTGTTTTCTTTTCACTTTTCGCCCATAGCCAAACTAGATGCGGCAAAGCCGATTTTGAAACAAAGGATAGCTCCACCACATACGAAGCATATAATTATGTAGAATTTATTTCAGACACAGTTAGTAATTCGACTTCAAGTAGCTTTAAGTATAAATGGTTTGTAAATGGTTATTCTAAACCGCGATTCAACAAAGAAACCTTTCGGTATTTTTTTGACACAGCGCAAAAAGTTAATATTTGTTTGATTGTGACAGACTCATTAAAAAACTGCGGAGACACTTTTTGCCAAACCATCAATATTGTTCCAAATACGCAATGCTTCTCATCTTTTAAGGTAAGTAACGGATCAAATGATTGTTATAAATTGTTTTCGGTTTCAGGAAATCAGGTTGACTCTTTCAATTTGGATTTTGGAGATGGGCAAAAGTATAATGGCTCAAATAATAATTCGCAACAAACACATTTCTACCCAAACAACGGCAAGTACAAAGCGACGCTTACCGTTTTTGGTTTAAAAGGACAATGTAAAGTAACTAAAGACACAACTTTTGCCGTAACCGGTTGCGGAGCTTCGACAAGTTGCAGAGCAGGATTTTATGGAATTAAAACTACTTTTCCATTTGATCAGAAACCTTGTTTCTTCACCAATAATTCGTCCTTCGATTCTAAATCAACCATTTCAACCAAGTGGCTAGTGGATGATAGTTTAATTAGTGACTCATTCAACTTAACCTATACATTCCAGAAGACTGGCGTAACAAAAATTTGCCTGGTTATAGAAGACTCTGCCAACCAATGCACTGACACCTTGTGCCGCGACTTTTTGGTTCTAGCAACTAACTGTGGGATGACCTATGAAGTTAAAGACACCTTAGACTCCTGTTCGGTAGTATTTATACTTAAAAACTACAACCCACTTTTAGTTGACTCTTTTACTTTTCATTGGGGAAATAAAGACAGCACAAAATTTACAACTTCTCATCCCAAACGTGTGGTATATTCATTTTGGGATATAAGGAACAACTACACTTACTATCCTAGATTGGTAACTTACGGAATGGATGGCGAGTGTGCCACCAACTATTCGCAAGCAATAAAACTTGTAAAATGTGGCAATAAAGACTATTGCAAAAACAGCATTTATGGTTCAGCAATTCCAGATAGTTTGGCAAAAAAAGACAGCCTAAAATATGGTTTGCAAAGAACCCACTCCTTTAGCGATTATACTGCTTGGCTAATACAAAAAAAGGGAAATACTTTGTCAGTTGTTGATTCTTCCACTTTTGACAGCAGCCTTTTTCAAAGCTTTAATTTTTCAGTTTGCCCAGACACTTTTTATATAAAAGCAGCGCTAACGCCTAAAAACAGAAACTACAAATACATGCTGCCTACCTACTATGGTGGCTCTATAACTTGGCAAGGTGCTACACCAATTGTTTTTGACCCAAATGAGTATTTAAATAAAAAATTAGCATCTGTTATGTTAGCGGTAGGCACCAACCCGGGTGGGCCAGGATTTATTGCTGGTAATGTTAAAAAAGGGGCAAACAAAAAGGCCGGCGAACCAATAAGCGGTGTGCAAATTTTGTTGCTAAACGAAAAAAAGGAACCCGTAGCTTATACATACTCTGCTAAGGACGGAAGTTTTAAAATTGATGATTTAGCAATGGGTAAATACCATCTGTTTGCCGAAGTAATTGGATTAGAAACTGATGGTATTGATTTAACACTTACTGAAGAAAATAAGCAAATTAATAACATTGAAATAGAAGTGAACAGTAAAGACGTAGTTACGAGCTTGATAGAAAAGAATGCCATATTAAGCAATCCAATTTCAATTTTCCCAAATCCAGCCAACAATTATATTCAAGTAAAAATTGATAACCTTAAAGGCCAAATTATACTAACCGACATTAACGGAAGAGTTTTGAAAACAAGTTTAATTGATAATGAAACTATTATTAATCTCAATGAATATAAAACGGGAGTGTACATCCTTACTTTCAAATCGA
Organism: Bacteroidia bacterium; assembly: GCA_049599535.1. GTDB lineage: Bacteria > Bacteroidota > Bacteroidia > CAILMK01 > JACPUW01 > JACPUW01. Next base: position 13,754 of record JBMYOR010000020.1, read on the forward strand.
ACATGGATCAAACATTTCAAAAACGACTTATTATTAAATAGGTAATAAATAAGAGCACAATATATTCTAAAAACTAGGATGCAACCCTTTAGATCTACTTACGTTTAAGGGCTAAACAAAACTGCTCTATGAAACCAATATTGGCATTTACAATAATCCTACTGTTGCCACTTTCAATTATAGCCCAAAGCAAAAAATGGGCACCCAACGAAGTTTACCTACAAAGCAGAATGTTGCACCAACCAAAGTCTTATTCAAGTCCTGAGTTTAGTACCAACTATGACTTTACGCTAGGTACCAACTGGACTAAAACATTAGGAGAAAAATTTACCCTAAAACTTGGAGCGGCAATAAATACATCTCAACATTCAAGAAAAGACTTTGACCCCGATGCTATTTATTATCAAGACAAATTCAAAGGTTCTGAAATAAGTTATTACAATTTTAAAGACATTAACCAATTTAATCTTGAAACTCCAATTCAGTTAGAATATACTTTAAAGCAAGCTGAAAAAATACAATACACGCTTTTTGCGGGTTTAACACCACAGTTTTTACTTTACTCAAAAGCAAAAGGCAATGGCTTCTGGGAGAAAACATCCGGTAATTTTGTTTTTGACCCCAATGCCGACAGGCTTATAGCCGCACCGAGATTTAGCGCAGCATTTTTGAATGAAATGTATGCAACCGCAGGTTTGGGGGCATATAAGAAACTCGGAAATGGCAAATCTATCGGCCTAAATTTAGGTTATGAATACGCTCCAAAAAGCGCTTCTAGCGGCAGCTTTTTAAAATTGGTTTTTAGATTCTAATTAACTTGCCAAACTAAATAGTAGACCTAATGGAAACAATTGAGCTAAACCATCAATTTAAAGTAAGCGCAAAAAGAGTTTATAATGATTGGCTCTCTGACAAAGGACATAGCCTTATGACAGGTGGAGAAGCAACGGCAAAACCAATTGAAGGAAGCCATTACACCGCTTGGGACGACTACATATATGGCAAACAAATTACTTTAAAAGAACCTACGTATATTAAACAAAGTTGGCGAAGTACTGAGTTTAACGAAGATGATGAAGACTCATTAGTAGAGATTTGGTTAAACGACAATGCTGATGGTTGCGAACTTAAACTGACCCATTCTAATATACCATTAGGGCAAGGAGAAAGATATAAATCTGGTTGGATTGAACACTATTTTGAACCAATGGAAAAAAATTATGGGAAAGTATAATAAAGTATTCTTTCTGCTGGCGATTGCCGCAACTATGCTATTTAACGCATCTTGTACCGATTCTTATGATGCAGATATCAGCATTGCTAACCCAGCAGACAGCACCAACTGCGACTCGGCCATTTGCACTTACGAATACAGGACAATCATTATACATCTTACAAATAAAAACAATCCTGAAAGGGCTCTGCAATTAGAATCGCGCCGAGTATTTTTTACTGAATCTGGAAAAGACATTACAGATCAACTTGCTAATAAAATGCTTTTTAGTGATGCGTCTCGCTACGAAATTGCAAGTGATGGTATTATTGATCAAATTGCATTTGCTGGAACATCTATAACCTTTGAAGCCAAAATAAATAAATTCAAAATCTGGAAACGAGAGTTTATAATTGCAAAAGACTGCTGCCATATTTACAGTCCTGACGAACAACAACTTGAGTTTGAGCTTTAAATCACTATTAAAGTAAACGATTGCTTTTTTATTTCTTCTTTTTTATTAGCATAACTAAAAACCCCAACATAAGTACCAGCGCTTAAAGCAGTTACTAGTTCACTTTTTATAATGCAATTTTTACTTTGATCATACA
>JBMYOR010000021.1:0-15313 GCA_049599535.1 Bacteroidia bacterium
AAGATGTACTGGACGTTTGGAATGATAAATACCAACTAGATAAATTATCATTTAATCCACTGGCTAAAAAAGGTTAGTTATGCAACTTTGTACAATATATAAAAGCTCAAAAAAATCTGAAACTTACCTTTATGTTGAAAAAACAGATGATTTGGGTGAGATTATAAATAAAATTGAATCAGAAAGGGTAGGTCTTTTTTAGCTAAAAACTTGATATCCCAAAACCTTGCAAAATCAATATGCCAACGCATAGGTAAATCACACCTAAACGCCAGTATTAGCAATATTACTGGTGGCGATGTAAGCCAAGCCTATAAGTTTAGTTTTATTAAAAATGAACATTACTTTGTAAAAGTAAACAGTGCTAAAAGGTTTGCAATGTTTAGGCAAGAGCAATTAGCACTTGAGAGTATTAATGCAGCGGTACCTTTTTCAACTCCAAAAATAATTGATGCGCATACCACTCTTAAGCAATCGTTTTTAATACTCGAGTTTATTGAGCCAGAATTAAAAACAAATGAGTTTTGGAGCAATCTTGCTAAAAACTTGGTTAGTTTACACCAAAAAACTGAGCCGTATTTTGGGTTTCATCAAAACAACTTTATAGGTTCGCTAAATCAAGTAAATACCAAATGCAACAATTGGATTGACTTTTTTATTTTAAATAGAATAAGGCCACAAGCTAAAATAGCGTTTAACAACCATTTACTTACAACATGGCACTTACAAAAACTTGATACGTTATACCTTAAATTAAACTCAATTTTTCCGATAGAAAAACCTGCACTGCTACACGGCGATTTATGGGCAGGTAATGTGCTTTGCGCAAAAAATCAAAAGGCACTTTTTATAGATCCCGCATCTTACTTTGGGCATAGAGAAATGGACCTAGCCTTTAGTTTAATGTTTGGTGGTTTTAATTCAGTGTTTTACGATTCATATTCAGCACTCGCTAAACTTGAACCAAACTTTGCCAAAAGAGTACCATATTATAACCTATATCCTACATTAGTGCACTTAAACTTATTCGGAAAAAGCTACCTTTCGCCCATTGAACAACTATTGAAAAGTTTCTAAACACAAGAATTAGTATTATTTATTCGTTTAACACCGTAATGAAAAAGAAAACCATCATAACCATTATAGCCCTAACCCTAGCAGGTATAACATTTGGGCAAGAGGGTACATTTATTGATGTAATTGGTTTTGGGCAATACACCAATATTAAAAATGACTTTGATGTAAATTATGGCCCAGGCAAAGGGTTAGGCTTTGATTATAGCTTACCCCAAACACCTAGTTACGGCGGTAGTATTTTGTTTGCTAAAATGACCGAAACTTATGTGGGCTTTAAAACAGGTTTACGTTTTTCTAACTATTCTCAATTTACGAGCAGCAAAGTTGAGCTTGGCGATAGAGATAGTGTGGCCTTTGATGCACTCATGAATATTAAACAGATTTCGGCACCCATTATGGCTAATTTTTCAATTAGCTCAGGAGCCACCACCGATAGGGTATATTTTTCAATGGGCTTTGGTTTTCAAATCAATTATTTATTTGGTGCAAACTATAATCTTACAAATGATAGAGATTATCCAACCGTAACCACTTTTGAGTTTTCTGATTATTACTACAGGTTAGGAGCATCTTATTTGCTAGCCCTTGAACTAAAAATTGAACTCGGAAAGAAAAAAAGAACCTACTTAATTGCAGGTATTAACTACGACAAAACAATAGGCGGTATTGAAAAACCTGACCAAGGGTATGGCGCTGATGTACCACGAGAACTTACCTTACCCCTAGGCGTACTAAAAGATTACAATTACGATGTACCCGGAGACAGAGTAGGTTACAAAACCAAAAACGAAGCGCTCGCCTTTAAACTTGGTGTAAGCATCAGGTTGTCAAAGTAATTCTACCACTTATAAAACCATCAATACAGATATTTAGAAAATTATATACTTTTATAATCCCAATTTTGAATTAGTATGAATAAAATAATAACCACAGCACTTTTGTTTTTTGCAGCATCTGTATTTTTACCATCAAACGCAAAAGCTCAGCTAATGCATTCAGACTCTGCCTTTACCATATTACAATCAAAAAGAACGTTTGGCGAGAAACTATTGGTAAAAAACGATAAGGATTGGTTAAATTTTGACGACTCAGAAAAAACTGATAAAGACAAAGGAACTGATAATGATTCTTATGGAATAGGCAACGTTATTGGTAAAAAGAAAAAATCTGTAAAAGCGAAGAAAAAAGCCGGCAAAAAGTTTAAAGTTGAATTTAAAATTACTCAATCAAAAGTATTGGCCTATGAAATTCATGTATTTGGCGGAGATTTCTCAATAAACCGAGTAGATTTTAACGATTAACAAAAAACAAACCACCACACCATAAGCCCTATAAGCACAGTTTTATATTTGTGTTTTATTAAAAGCTTGGTTCTTAAATGAATCAAGCTTTTTTTATTGATTTCGTATGAGTTTAAAAAATCGAATTGCACTTGCTTTTTTTTGTTGCTTGCCACTATTAAATAGTGCGCAAATAGTAAATATTGAAGGGTCTAGACTTGACGAAACACAGCAGGGCTGGCAAGGATTGCTTGACGTTAAGTTTTTTCTTGTTCAGAATAAGAATACCTTGTATCAGTTTAGCAATAAGATTACCCTACAATATGTAGATCAAAAGCACCGCTGGTTGTTTTTAAACGATATTAACTTGAGTTTGAGCGACGAACTGAAATTCGAGCAAAATGCTTTTCAGCATCTTAGATATGGCTATATGTTAGATAGTGCCTTAACATTTGAAACCTTTGCACAAAACCAATATGATAGAATTCAATTGATAAAGCAACGTGTATTATTAGGTACCGGTTTTAGATTTAGTTTTTTACAAAAAGGCCTTTTAAATTCGTTTTACGGCCTTACATATATGCTTGAGTATGAACAAGAGCTTAAAACAGAAGAAGTGCATTTAAACTCACGCTTAAGCACATATATCAACTTTAAGCTTACTATTAAAGATTGGCTAAAATATTTTAATACAACTTACTATCAACCAAGGCTCACCGATTTTTCTGATTTTAGATTTACTACCAACAACACCTTACAATTTAAGGTAAATGGCAATTTATCGGTAATTACACAATTTACTATGACCTACGATTCTAATCCGGTTGAAGACCCATCAGTATTAAATATGAACATGCGCTTAACCAACGGTTTTTCATATAAATTTAATTAGCACTTTCAATTTTTAGCTTTACAACAAACTGGTAAAAACTACTAGACTGTTTATTCATTTTTAATTAAACTACAATTTGACATTTGAGCTATACTATTATGGGCTACTAAGATTTTGGCATATCACTAATATTCAAATTAGTCATTTACGTTTAGAAGAATTGTAGTTTTCATTAAAAGAGTTGTAGGCCCACTTTGATGTAATAAAAATTGCTTTTTATAATCTCACTCTTTGCTAACTCAACTTGCCTTAGCCGCCATTAATTAATCTCGACTACTTTTTACCTAAATGTACCTATTAATGAGTATTTGCTTACCAATACAAACTCTGGCACTAAACTCATTAACGAATTAAAAAAGATGGGGCCTGATAAGTAAATAAGGTAAAATTAAGTAACCTAATTGCTTTAAAAAAGAAAAGCCCAGGTTTGGGAACCGTGGGCTCTTCAGGCTAACTAGGCTTCGATTATTGGGCTAAATATTTTAATATCTAACTTAATAGTACTCCACTTTGCAACGTCCGTGCCAAAGTGATTTTGATGCAAAATTTAATTTATAGAGCCATCAATAACAACATTCACAAATCAACCGTCTCAAAAAAAGAAAGGCTTTACCGTTGCGGGTAAAGCCTTTCTCACTATTAATAAGGTTTCCTGTGTGTGTCTCTTAACGTGTAATCACTATTCGCTCAATCATTGCTTCTCCAGCGCTAGTTTTAATTACAATCATGTAAATACCACTTCTTAGATTTGATAAATCCATATTTACTTGTTGGCTTACACCACCTTCTACAAATCCGCTGTATAAATTAACTAATTGCTTACCTGATATATCAGTTACGGTAACTTGTGCAGTTGCTGAACTGTTTACCATATAGCTTAATTTACTTTGACCACTAGTTGGGTTTGGCGAAATACTCACTTTGGCAATATCACTAATGCCATCATCAAATATTTGACTCTCAGCATCTATTGCTTGCTCTTTATCAGCTGCAAAGCTTCTTGATGAATTGTCGCTAACGGTACCCACGGTAAAGGTTTCTTGCGTTGAGCAACCGTTGGCATCAGTTACAGTTACTGTATAATTACCCGGGCATAGGTCTTCAAGATCTTCATCAGATTCACCAGTTGCCCATGAGATGGTATATGGAGATTGGCCACCACTTATTGAAAGGTCTATTTCACCATCGCAATTTGTATTAATGGTACAAGAGTTACCATCGCCATCAATGTATCCTGTAACATAAAAGTCACCATAAGTATTACCCAAAATATTGATTGAGCAAGATGTGTGAATTTTAGTGTAGCTTCCGTTGTTTACTCTCAAGTGAACATAAGCTTCATGTCTGCCTTTTTTATCATATCCGTCAAATACTAAAACATCTCCATTGTCAACATTTGTAAAAGTCTTTTTCACCTTTTTCTTCTTCTTATTATAAAGTTTAACTGTTGCGTTATTGCTTCCTTGATACACAACGGTGAATTGCTCCATTCTTCCTTCGCAATCGCAGTTGCTCGAAGTCGGTTCAGAATCGGTAATTGAAGCGCTTAGGCTAGGCGCTGCAGGTGCTTGTACTGTATAACTTACTGATGTTGTACAAGTGGCACCGTAAACTTCAAGTGTGTAAACACCCGGTGTAGCTGACGGTACATTTAAACTACCTGGCCATATCATGTTTCCATCAAGGTACCACTGGTATGCGCTGTATGAACCAGAAATAGAACCAGAAATACTCGCTGTTGGATTTTGACATGTTGCAGCCTGTACTAAGCTTACACTTGGTGTTGGTCCAGCATTAACAGTCATTGTTACAACATTAGAAACTCCATCCCAGGTGTTGCACCCATCTCTCTTTGCGAGTCTCACAAAATTTGTTGTAGTTGAGATTGTAGAAGGGTCAAAGCTCTCAGAAGTGGCTCCAGAAATTTCATTCCAACTGTTATCATTTGCATTGTAAGTATTACTACTAGTGCTGTATAACCACTTGTATTCGAGAGTTCCATTTCCTCCGCTTGCTGCCATTGAACTAGTTATTGTACTTGGATCAAATGAACCACAATCTGATTGGTTTTGAGCTATTGTTCCACCATCTGTAACATTACAACACTCTGTTTTTTCTACAGTAACTTCAAGTGGCTTAGAACAACCATTTGCATCCGTTACAACTACAATGTATGTGCCTTCGCAAAGGTCACTAATGTCTTCGGTAACCTTGCCATTATCCCACACATAAGTATATGGGGCTGTTCCACCAGAAACAGTAAGATCAATAGCACCATCACAACCGGCATCTTGACAACTGTAAACTATATCAGCTATACCGCCCGATGTTGTGAAATAAACTTTCATTTTAGATACACCGTTTGTGTTTACATCTATTGTTTGCACTGATGCATCCCCAGTGTTGGCAATAGCCTTGGTAGAAAGCAAGTTGTTACTGGCATCATAACATTTAACCCAACCATTGTTGTTTTCGCTATCAACAAACTTCAGTGAAACTATTTGTCTTGGTGTTGTATAATCAAAAGTGATTGTACCACCAACAACTTGATCGTCTGGATTGTCATAAACTCCATCATTATTATTATCTGTATTATTCTCTGGGAATATCAAGATATTTCCAATATTAACTTCTAGGTCAGGATCGGCTGTATTCGTTTCATTGGTATTGAAAATAATCAACTCATCTCTTTTGTTACCATTTGCATCGGCTGTTATAGTAATTCCTTCTGAAACAAATTGATTTGTGATCAATTCGCCATGTTGCATATTGGCAATTGGTAAAGTACAAGTTGCAGAAAGTGTAACTCCGCTACTGTTACCATTTGCATCCTTAAATGATACTATCTCAAAATCATCTACAGAAGCTCCTACTAATCCATTTTGACAGTTGAGTGATAATTGATGACACGTAGAGCCATTTGAATTAGATACATACTCACCATATCCTGGTCCATCACCACTTGAATTACAACCTGATTTGATCCAAACACCCACTATTTCTTTACCAGCGTTTGAGCCTGTTCCTGTAAAGTTTTTGCACTTACCACAGTTTAAATTATCAAACTTATACTCAGTGTTATCAGCAAATTTTAATACCACGTTTGACAAGTCTTTTGATGAACAAACGTAAACACTTTCATTATCACAAGAAAAGTTAGCATTTACACTTGGGCGACATCCACTTGCAGTGTTTTGACCGTACAGAGTTCCTGCACAAGATGGTAAACAAATTTCAATTGGGCCTGCAATACTTGAATTTGATGTTACAGTAATAACGTCTCCATTATCCACATCATCAAAAGTTCCTAAGGTATTTCCATTTGCATCTTTTATAGTTACGTCTGTTCCGTCATGTCCTGTAAACTTGATGTCCATTTCCACCACGCCATCGTTGCAATCTGCCGGTTGTGGGGTTGTTGAACAAGAAACTTCAGTAGCATCTGCTGTTAATGTTAATTCTGTAGGTTCACTTACGGTATAGTTTTCTGTAACTGTACAGCCATTTTCGTTAGTCACCACTACTGAGTAAGAACCCGCGGTTAATCCAGTAAGGTCTTCTGCAGTTGCATTATTTGACCAATCAAAAGTGTAATTACCGCTAGATGTTGTTTCTGCAGTAACTATTACGTTATCTACAAAGTAGTATTCATCGCTTGCTGTTGAATGAGCCCATACTTTAAGTTCAAGAGAATTACCACTAAGGCCAGAAACAGAAGCTTTAATATTATTACTACTTAGTTGTCCTACTTTGTAATTATTGGTTGTGAAGTTAGCCCAATTACCATTGTCCAACTTATAGAATACTTTAATCCAATCTACATATTGTCCTGAAGCATCTAGCTTACCTGTTTGCTCTGACCCAAGCTCAATTTCTACGTCAACGTTGTTGTAAGTTGAAATATCTATTGACTCTGAATACCATTTAGCATCGCCATCGCTCATTTGGAAAACTTTGCCACCATTGTTCGACTTAACTTTAGCATAATTGATTGATGAATTGTACCATCTGCTCCATGCAGTTGAACCATTGTCCGAAGTCGCGTAAAGATTATTGTCCTCAAAATCTTCAACCCAAATGTCAGATGTTGTCGTAATGGTAGTTCCACCATTTATTGAAATGTCAATAGAGCCATCATCTTCTCCATAACAAGATACATCATTTATTACAGCCGAAACAGTAAATGCATCTCTTGTAATAATAGTAACACTACCACTTGCAGAGCAGCCTTTGTCATCAGCTACAGTCACAGAGTATGTTCCTTCTCCAAGACTAGTTAAGTCTTCAGTTGTTGCGAAAGCATTTCCATCTTTTGTCCAAGCATAAGTAAATGGAGCTGTTCCACTGTTAACCGTTAGGTCAATTGCGCCATCGTTTCCACCCGTACAAATTGTATCTGTTGCCGAAATGCTTACTGTAGGTACTGGATTTACAACCATTGCTATTATGTTGCTTTCGCCAACCCATGCACTACAACCAATTGATCTTGAACAACGGATATAGTATGTAGTTTGGCTTATGTATCCAGGATCATATGTTGCTGCATTTGCACCGCTAATTGGAGTCCAGTAATTGTTACCTACCACATTTGGTGTGTTAACACTGCTTTGCAACCACATATACTCAACTCCGCCTAATCCGCCTGATGGGCTAGTTGCGTTGCTAATTGCTGCAGGATTAAAAGGTCCGCAAAACTCTTGACCATTGCCAATAGTGCCACCTGAAGTTACATTACAACATGCAGGGCGGGCTATTGATATAGAACCAGTAGTTGTACAACCGTTGGCATCAGTTATTGTAACTGAGTAAGTTCCTGAAGTAAGATCTTCAATTGTTGCAGTAGTTTCGCTATTGCTCCATAAATAAGTGTATGGTGAAGTACCGCCAGAAACTGATACCGTAGCCATTCCATCTGTACCAGTAGCACATGTAGGGTCGTTTCCGTTTAAGCTTGCAGTTAACTGATTAGGCTCGCTAATGGTAAAGTTTACAGTTTTTGAATTGTTATTGGCATCGGTTACTGTAATTGAATAGTTACCAGCACTTAATGAGTTAATGCTTGTAGTGGTAGAGCTATTTGACCAAGCGTAAGTGTAAGGTTCGCAACCGCCCGAAACACTTACCGATGCAGAACCATTGGCACCGCCATTACAGCTCACATTGTTGGTACTCACATTAACTACAATTGGAGATGCATTTACCGTTACATTAAATGATGCAGTTGCAGTATTGCCCGATGCATCAACGGCAGTATATGTTACTGTTGTAGTTCCGATTGGGAAATCGTCTCCCGAATTGTGTGTTGAAGTAAGGGTTACCGAACAATTGTCATAACTGTTAGGTGTTGTCCAAGTAACACTTGGTGTGCAATCGTTTGAGCTTGCGGTAACTGTAATGTTTGATGGCACATTTGTAATGGTAGGATCCTCGTTGTCAACAACTGTTACAGTTGATGTACATGTGGCTGAGTTTCCGTTTACGTCAGTTACCGTTAAAGTAATGCTATTATTTCCTACGTGAGAGCAGTCAAAATCTGTTTGGCTAATTGCATAGTTTGCAATGGCGCAGTTATCAGTTGAATTATCATTTAAATCAGCTGCGGCTATTGTGGCTTCACCGTTTCCGTTTAATACTACTGTTAAGTTTTTACAATTGGCAATTGGATCAATATTGTCTTCAACGGTTACAGTTGATGTACACGTTGATGTATTGCCATTATTATCAATTACTGTAAGCGTTACAGTTTTGGTTCCAACATCTGAGCAATCAAATGAATTTGGAGCAACACTCATGCTACTAATTCCACAATTATCTGATGATCCATTGTCAATATCAGCGGCAGTAATTGTAGCAGTACCATTTGAATTTAATTGCACTGTTGCGCTTTTACAAAGTGCTATTGGCAACTCGTTGTCTTCAACATATACGGTTGGGTTACAAACCGAAGTGTTTCCGCTACCATCTTTAATTGTATAGGTTAAAACGTTTGCTCCTACATCATTACAATTAAATGATGTTTTAGAAATAGTTCTTGAAACAATTTCGCAATTATCAGTTGATCCAAAATCTATATCAGTGTAATCAATTGTTGCCACGCCATTGGCGTTTAATTGAATAGTAATATTCTGGCATAAGTTAACAGGTGCTTCGGTATCAGAGTAATCAACTACTACTGATTCTGAAATCTGACATCCGTTGGCATCAGTTACAGTTACACTATATGTGCCCGGAGCAATATTGCTATTGGTTGCTGTAGTTGCTGAGTTTGACCATAAGTATGTATATGGCGATGTGCCTTCACTTACCGAGATGCTAGCCGAACCATCTGCTGCAGTAGCACATGTTGCATCAATTGAACTTGTAGTTGCAGTGAGCTCTAATGGCTCAGCAATTAAAACTGACTCGGTAGCTGTACATCCGTTGGCATCAGTAACGGTTACTGAGTAGCCACCGGCCAATAAGTTTGTGGCTGTTGCTGTGGTTGCTCCTGACGACCAGTTATAGGTATATGGTGCTGTTCCTGTTGAAACTGTAACGGTAGCTGAACCATCAGCTCCACCATTGCAGCTTACATCATTGTTTTTGGTAATTGAAATACTTGGTGCAGGATTTACCGTGATTGTAATAACATTTGATTCACCTGCGTAGAAAGAACATCCGATACTTCTTGCACATCTGATGTAATAAGTAGTTTGAGTTATATAACCTGGATCTAATGTCTCGCTATTTGAATTTGGTACAGGAGTCCAGTAAGCGTTTCCTACAATATTCGGAACTAATGTGTCACTCTGCATCCAAACATATTCAACACCACCTAAGCCACCGCTTGGTAATGATATACTTGTAATTGGTGCTGGGTCAAATGGGCCACAATTAGATTGATCATTGGTAATTATTCCGCCGTTGGTAACATTACAGCAAGCTGGCCTTGCAATAGTCACTGATTGTGTTGCAGAACAACCACCAGCATCGGTTACCGTTACCGTATACTCGCCATCTACTAAATTAGAAATTGAGCTTGTAGTTTCGTTGTTTGACCACAAATAGCTGTAAGGGGCATTTCCACCTGAAACAGTTGCGGCAATTGAACCATCATTACCAGTAGCACATGTTGGGTGGTTTGCAGATAAACTAATTGATATTGCGCTTACATTTACTATTACAGATTTGGTTGAAGGACAATTGTTGCCATTTGTTACAGTTACATTATAAGTTCCTGAAGTGTTTACTATAATTGATGAGTCTGTTGAATTGTTACTCCATGAATAAGTAGCACCATTTCCGCCTGATGCAACAATCATTACTTCGCCTCCATCGCAAATTGTAATTTCATCGTTATTATCAATTTCAGTTAGACATGATGATCCACATCCTGAATCATCACCAGCAAAGAAATAATCGTGCATTTCTCCGCCTCTATGCACCAAGCTCTTGGCGATTAGTTGTCCGTTTATATTATTCTGATTATTGTCATCTACATCTGCATTTGGTGCCAATACGGTACCATAAATGGCCCGTGAACCAGTCATGTTTAATGTGCTTGTATTAGCAAAGTTCCAAATTATAAACTCACCATGCTGATCACCAATTCCAGCAAACTGAGGGGCGTTCCAAGAAATTGTTCCGGGAGCATCTACATTTATGATTAGCGTTCTTGATGCTGATGGTTGATTATTGAAAGTAATTTCTGTTAGGGACGAAAGTTCGCTCCAAGTTAGATTTAATACATTTTTACCACTTAATAATGTAACTTTCTTTCTACTCGGAGATGCACTAGGATTATTGGGGTCGGTAGGTAATAGAGTTACATTGTTAGTACAGTTTGCAAATGCCGTTGCAGTATTTCTTAATACATCAAAAGCATCGGTAAAATCAATTGGGCAAGAATTTACTGAATTAGCACTTTGATAAGTCGAAAGGTTTATTCTTGGATTACTGTTTACACCATTGGCGCTAATTCTTGTGTTCATTGGTTGGTTATTTTGAACATCCCAATCAAAAACATTAGAACCGCTCAGATTACAAATCTTTACGAAGCCATTATTTACAACGTTTATTCCACCATTATTGTAGTTAACCTTACCACCTACAACTAGTGCTGATGGATTATTATCGTTTGTTGAATTATCGTAATAACTCCCAGCAGAATGACCAGCAATTGTATACTGACCGTTTAAGGTAAGATCACCACCCATTGCAACAGTACCTTCAGTTTCATTTGTAGAAAGAGTTACGTCATTTTCAACAAATACATTAAAGCCCTGTGTTACCGTTAAATCTCCTTCATCACAATTGGCATCCATTTGGTAAAGGCTAAAGTCAGGAGCCGGTAATTCGTCAATAGAAACGGTTGCATTAAAAACACATCCGTTGGCATCAGTAACAGTTACAGCATATGTTCCTTCACCTAAGCCAGTTTCTGTAGATGCTGTACCACCTGAAGACCAGCTATAACTATATGGTTGTGTTCCACCTTGTACATTAACAGTTGCTGTTCCATTAGTTGCATCAATACATGTAGCGCTAGTTGTTGCAGTTGTGCCTGTAAGTTCTGTGGGCTCTGTAATTGTCACTTGTTCTGTTACTGAACATCCATTGGCATCGGTTACAGTTACTGTGTAAGTACCTGGGGTTAGATTGTTGGCATCAGCCGTTGTTGAACCTGACGTCCAAGAATAAGTATAAGGTGCTGTTCCTGTTGAAACAGTAACGGTAGCTGAACCATCAGCTGCTCCATTACAGCTTACATCATTGTTTTTGGTAATTGAAATACTTGGTGCAGGATTTACTGTTATCGTAATCGTATTTGATTCACCTGCGTAAAATGAGCATCCAATGCTTCTTGAGCATCTGATATAATAAGTAGTTTGAGTAATATAACCTGGATCTAATATCTCGCTATTTGAATTTGGTACAGGAGTCCAGTAAGGGTTTCCTACAATATTTGGAACTAATGTGTCACTCTGCATCCAAACATATTCAACACCACCTTTTCCGCCACTTGGCACTGTTATACTCGTTAGTGGTGCTGGGTCAAATGGACCACAATTGTCTTGATCGCCAGCTATTGTACCGCCATCAGTTACATTACAACATTCAGGTCCTGCAATTTCTACGGTTTCTGTAGTTGTACAACCATTGGCATCGGTAATTTGTACAGTGTAAGTGCCTTCGCATAAAAACTCAACATTACTGGTATTGGCACCATTAGACCATGAATATGTATAAGGAGCTGTTCCGCCTGATGCTGTTACCGCAGCTGTTCCATTACAAGATTCGTATATTGTGGTTGTGGCATCAAAATTAAAATCTCCGTGTCCGCTCCAACTACCGGTGTAGTTAAACCAACCACTCATTCCAAAATCACCATCTTTATCATTTGCAGCAACACCAATTTGAAAAGCAAAATTTAAGTTAGCTGGCTTGTGGGTTAAGTTAAGTACGTCTCCTTGGTAATCTGCAAGTCCTGTTAATGTGTTCTGCTGGTTTGGATCCATTTCGTAAAATGTCCAATCAACATTGTTACCATTAATAGTACCAGAATTTCCTTTAATTCCTCTACCTAAAACGTTCCATTCGTTCCAGTTTCTTTTATTGTAAAACCATACACTAACTTCAAATCTCTTATTGTTATCATTTGCGTTGTAAATCTCACCAGTTAAGTGAGCAGTTCCGTTAGGGTATTCGGTAAAATTACCGGCTCCGTTTTGGAACCAAAATTTATTTGAAACTCCATTTGCAAGATTTGGCAACCAAATAGCATGGCTGTTTGAATTGTATCTGGTAACAGAGTGAATAATTACATCATCACCATCACATGTTGCATCTGTTTTCTGAATCGAAGCAGTTAATTCAGTTGGTTGTTCTATTGTTATGTCTCTAACAATTGTACATCCGCCAGCGCTACAATCGTTTATTGTAACGGTGTAAGTTCCGGCAGCAAGATTTTGTCTAATTGGTCCGCTAAAACCGTCAGACCATGAATAAGTATAAGGTTCAGCTGGGTTTGCACATGTTGTAGTATTTCCGCCTGAAGCCAACAACTCAATAGATCCATCAGATAAGCCTACACAAGAAACATCAGAAGCATTTATAGACAATGTAACACCATCAATACCTACAACATTTACTGTAGCTGTACACTGGTCAGTATTTCCGCTTGTATCACTAACCGTTAAAACCACCTCATTTGGTCCAACATTCGAACAATCAAATGAATCCTTTGAAATGGTTCTAGATACAATTCCACAAACGTCATAAGAACCGCCATCAATATCAGCAGCGGTAATAGTAGCTATTCCATTTTGATCTAATTGAATTGTAATATCCTGACAAACCGCAACTGGTTTCTCATCATTATCTCTTACCGTAACTTCAACGGGGCAACAAGCCATATTACCTGCATAGTCATAAGCATGCATGTTTACGGTTCTTGTACCAATATCGTTACAGTTAAAAGTGCTATCGTCAAGTGTTAAATACCAAATACCTGTACAGTTGTCATAACTTCCTAAATCAACATCATCTGGCACTATGCTGGCTAAACCTTGTGGGTCTAAATCAACAGTAATATCATCACAAATAGCAACTGGTGGCAAACAATCGTCAACACTTACAGTAACCTGATACTCATCGGCCACTTCGTTTTTAACATAAATGATTTTGTTTCCGGTTATTTGCTGAGTCCAAGTATCACTCTCGCTATTACCATAAGCATCTTCGGCAGTTACGGTTACAGTGGTAGTTGGAATATCGGTGCAATTAAACTCTGATTGACTTAAAGAAAATTCAACATTAGAACAATTATCTTCTGAAAGTGAATCAATGCTTGAACCAAAGAGATACGCCTTTCCGTTGGCATCGAGTTGCAGCGTTGCTTTTGAATAAAAATTAACAACTGGTGCTATTATATCAATTGCTTTTACAGCTACTTTTCCTGAATCGGCATTTCCAAATACATCAACAACTCTTACAAATACCGAATCGGTATCTCCTATGTTAGAACAGTCAATAGTACTTGGTGTGTATTCTACCGAGTAGCTACAAGCCTCGCTTACACTTTTAATTAAATCACCGTTCCCAAAGGTGTAAAACTCTGATGTGTCAAGTCCAATTTCAACGTAATCGTAATAATCAACTACAGGTGCGTCAGAATCAGTAATATTAGAAATACTAAAATTAGTAGATACCTGACAACCTAAAGCATCAACTGCAGTTACAGAATAATTACCTGTTGCTAGGTTGTTTATACTATTGGCCGTTGACGAAAAACCGTTAGGCCCACTCCAAGAATAAGAAACCAAGCCTGATGCTCCACCCAGAACGGGTACAGCAGCACCATTATCTAATAAGCAAGTGGCATCGCTTACCTGTATACTTAATGATATGTTACAAGGATTTACTGGATTTGCGTTGGTGGCATTTTTAAAGTCGTAATTTGGAGAAGCTTCCAAAATTGAGAAACTGCTGATTCCCAAAATTAGCAGCATTAACCATCTTTTGCTTAAAACGCCGATGCCCATACGAGACATAATGCGGGTAAAAGTTGCTGTCATTTCTAAATTGTTTTGAGTTGAGAAAGGACCTGAATCCTTTAATTCTGTACTGTAGTGAGTGTTTTCGAGCAAAACCGAACCATTGCGCGAATCAAATTCTGTTATGTGTTGCGTATTGTTAATCACTTATTTGCCTTGTTAGCTTACTGTATAGTTGACAACGACTATACCAAAGGCTAAACACTACTCACTTTTTTATGCATTACTGATTATTTGATAAAAATTTGAATGGTTTTATCAACATTCTAATCACTGCATAAGTTAATAACATCAAATAAATTCTCAATACTGGAAAAAAGTCGAATACCCGTTTTGTTAAATTGATTGGTCTAAATGGCTCTTTAATTTGGCCTTGGCTTTAGGCATACCCTATTCATAGTTTTTTCATAAAACATAAAAAAGGCCAGAAGGACATCGTGATTTCCTCCCGGCCTAAACTAAATTTCTTATAGTTGATTGGTCAATAATCGAAGCCAACAATAGCTTACAAGCACTAAAGTATTAATACC
>JBMYOR010000022.1:0-15249 GCA_049599535.1 Bacteroidia bacterium
ATTAATATATAAATACGTGCGAATAATATTTAACACTTTAGTAATTGCCTTGGCAACAATAATAGTAGGTTGTAGTAGTGAAGAAACCACTCATTATAAAGATGAAGTTCATTTAAAAAACGTAAAGCAGCTAACCAATGGCGACGATAATGCCGAGGCTTATTGGAGCTTTAATAGCGATGCGCTCGTTTTTCAATCCAACCAAAGTGCTTGGGGATATGAATGTGATCAGATATGCTATTTTCCGCTTAGTGATGGCGATATGCTAGAAAAAAAACCAAAACTAATTTCTACTGGTAAAGGACGAACTACCTGCTCTTATTTTATGCCTGGCGATACCACGATAATATATGCATCGACCCACCTGGGTGGTGAAAACTGCCCGCCCGAACCAGATAAAAGCGAAGGCTACGTTTGGCCGATATACGAAACCTTTGACATTTTTGTGGCCGACCTTGAAGGCAACATTGTGGCTCAGCTTACCGATGAACCGGGCTATGATGCAGAACCAACGGTTTCGCCAAAAGGAGACAAAATTGTTTTTACTTCAACGCGTTCTGGAGATTTGGAGCTTTACACCATGAATCTTGATGGCAGTGATGTAAAGCAAGTTACTAATGGCCTTGGCTATGATGGTGGTGCTTTTTTCTCACCTGATGGTAGCAAACTAGTTTTTAGAGCTTCGAGACCAAAAACTGAAGAAGAACAAAAAGAATACAAAGACCTATTGGCTCAAGGTTTGGTAGAGCCTAGCGATATGGAGATTTTTGTTTGCAATGTAGACGGAAGCAACTTGCAGCAAATTACCGATTTAGGAAATGCCAATTGGGCCCCGTTCTATCATCCATCTGGAGAAAAAATTCTATTCTCATCAAACCACGAAAGCATGATTGGTTTTCCTTTTAACATTTACATGATTAATGTGGATGGAACTGGGTTAGAGCAAATCACATTTGACTCGGCTTTTGATGCTTTTCCTATGTTTTCGCCTGATGGAAAAAAACTTGTATGGTGTAGTAACCGCAATAATGGCGATACAAGAAACACCAACATTTTTATAGCAGACTGGGTAGAATAAAAACCAAAGTAAAATCTTAACATCGGCGTTTTAACAAATTGTTACCTTTGGCGTCGAGAAATGGCAAAATATGGCTGAATTTGTTTTAGATTTCGAAAAGGATATAAAGGAGTTAGAAGCTCAAATTATCAAATTAAAAGATACTGAAGGAAGCGAAGAAAACGAGGTGATTTTGAAAGAAGTTGCCGGAATGGAGAAACGTTTAGATAAAATCCGTTCTGAAGTTTACGCAAACCTATCGGGCTGGCAAAAAGTTCAGGTATCTCGGCATCCTGAGCGTCCGTATACGCTTGATTATATAGAAAATATGTGTACCGACTTTATTGAGCTGCATGGTGATAGAGTTGGTTTTGACGATAAAGCTATTGTTGGTGGTTGGGCCAAAATAGATAACCAAGCGGTTATGATTATTGGTCATCAAAAAGGTAAAAACACCAAACTACGCCAATACCGAAATTTTGGTATGGCTAACCCTGAGGGCTACAGAAAAGCCCTACGATTAATGCAAATGGCTGAAAAATTCAATAAGCCTATTGTAACTTTAATCGATACTCCGGGTGCTTTTCCGGGTTTAGAAGCTGAAGAGCGCGGACAAGGCGAAGCTATTGCCAGAAATTTACGTGAAATGGCTACCATGAAAGTACCCATTGTTTGTGTAGTAATTGGTGAAGGTGCTAGTGGTGGTGCATTAGGCATTGGTGTTGGTGATAGAGTGCTTATGCTCGAAAACACCTGGTACTCAGTAATTTCTCCAGAAAGTTGCTCTTCAATTCTATGGAGAAATTGGGACAATAAAGAAAATGCTGCAGAAGCCCTTAACCTTACAGCCGATAAAATGCTGAACAATGGCTTAATTGATGGCATTATTAAAGAGCCACTTGGTGGCGCACATGCAAATCCTGAAAAAGCATATAAATTGCTCAAAACGGAGCTCAAAAAACAAATCAAGGAGTTAAAAGACCTTGAACCACATGAATTGGTAAACCAACGAATAGATAAGTTTAGCAACATGGGAGCTTACGCTTAGTAAATTTAAAGTTCAAGGTTTAAAGAGTATAAGTGCCTTTAAACCTTGAACTTTATATTTTCTCAAAGCAACTATTCCTAGCTTCATCACATCTGTAATTAAAACCACGGATATGAAGTACATTTTTACCTTTCTCTTATTTGTTTCTTTTTTCGCAAATGCGCAGGATACCACTCCGCCTGTTGTTTCAAATTTCTGGACACAAGACACGGTACTTATTGGTGTCTTTTCTGATTTTGAAAGTCAAATCCCTGACTTTTCAATTACTGATGATGTGGATGGCGACATCACAAATCAAGCTGTAGTTGCTAATGAAGTAAATGAAGACTCTCTTGGGTATTACGACTTCACAATTTCGGCAAAAGACTTGGCTCAGAACAGTGTTAGTCAATCAGTAGTGATTCACGTGGTGGATACTACTTCTCCAAAGGTTACTTTAAATGGGCCAAAGTGGGAGTTTGTTCTTTTTGGAAATGAATACACAGATTTTGGAGTTACTGTGAGTGATAATTATTATCCAGCAGAAAACTTAACTATTATTATTGGGAGCAATTTTAAAAATACAAAAACTCAAGGTCGTTTTTGCGTTACCTACACGGCAGATGATCTGAGCGGTAATCAATCTGAGACGGTATTTAGGGTAATTTGTATAGCACTCGATTCAATAGATTGCGCTACACTTCCGGGCGAAATATGCCAAGGTGCAAGAACTGGTTTATCAGAAAATAGTACGGCAGGTTTGAATATTTACCCCAACCCATCAAAAGGGCATTTTTCAATAAATAAGGCAGTTGATCTCATTGAAGTTTATGACACAAAAGGTCAATTGATTTTGACAACAAATGCCCAAGAATTCGAATTGAAGGAAAGCGGTATTTACCTTTTAAAAGCCAACACATCAAAAGGCCGCACCTTTACCCAAAAGCTCATTGTAGAATAAAACTATGATTGAATCTGTACTCTAAAAACTGATCACTGACTTCTAACAACTGAGTTCTGATTACAGATTACTGACAACTTTCTCTAAGTATGCTTTACTCATTGGCCCTTCATTCATAATCAAGTCAATAATGCTCAGGTTGGGTACAAAACCAGAATGATTAAAGCACTGAAAATATGAGGAGTTTAGAGTTTGTAGTTTGAAGTTTAAAGACTCCTTTGAACTTTGAACTTGAAACTCAGTACTTCTTCCTTTAGGATGAATTGCCGATCTACCATCAAGGAATCCCTCCAAATTTTCATTATTCAATATTCGAAATTCAATATTCAATATTCTTGCCGCCCATTCAACGGTACTTTTACCCAAATCAAATATGGTTTTGTGTTCGGTATTAATGATTTGCTCAATTTGCGGAAAATAATGCTCAAAATACGGTGCTCGGCCATAGGCTGATCGAATAGCTCGTAAATGAACCAACTGCCATTTGTCTTTATAAACCACTGCAACTTCTCCGCTTGTCAATTGGGTTTTGCCCTTTTGTACAGGAACCACTAAACTGAGCACTTTATTTGATGTAAGTATGCAGCAACGATTTCTATATGATTGTTTTTGGAACCTTTCGTTGGGGTCTAAAAAAACAGATTCAAATCTTAAAAATTGTGCGAAAAACGCAATTGGCGGGAAATATTGGCTCTCGATTAGTAGCTTCTTACTCAATGTTGGTAATTTCGATTTTTATAGCGCAAAACTAAAAGGCTTATAATATGCGTAATGTATTGTTTCTAATATTCTCAGTATTTACGGCAAACACTTTTGCCGCCGACCTTTACCTTGATGCGGTTCAGTTTTTAGATCAAAACCAACAACCATATATTGAGGTGCAATATAAAATACCTTCAGAAAGCTTACAGTTTGCTAAAAACGAAAATGACAAATGGCAAGGTGCCGTTAAAATTAATATTGAGGTAATACAAGCCAAAGAATCGCTTTTAACTGAAGAGTACAATTTGTTTTCTCAAGAGCTTGATACATTAGATATAAGGTTTGACCTTATTGATTTTAAAAAGGTATTTGTTGGCAATGGGCTGATTGAAATAAAAGTTACCGCAATGGATTATTTAAATGGACTGGTAACTGAACGGAAAAAATCATTCTTATTTAAAAGACCTTATTTAGTTTCTGATATATCGCTACTCCACAACTTTTATTTTCTCGAAAAAACCAATGCTAAAGCACATGGAAACATTTTTACCGTTCCGCGAGTAAGTACTTTTTTTGCCGAGCACATTGATACTTTCATTGTTTATTTTGAGACCTACGCAAAGCCCGGCAAGTACAATTTATCGGTTTATGATCAAAATAACTTGCTCAACTATTTAGTTGAAGTTGAACATACCGCAGGTAAACTTAAACAGCATATTGTAAAACTGCCAAAGCTTAAAATAGGTAGTGGCAAACTTGTAGTAAAAATTGAATCGTCAAACGGAGAAGCTTTAAAAAGTATTGAGATTATTGTTCCAAAACCTATTGACAAAGACCGATTTTTAGCCCTTACCACCTATGAGCTTAAACGATATTTTAGATGGATTGAGCCCATTGCCGGCATGAGTGAGTTTGAAAACTTAAACACACTTTTAAATGACGACGACAGTAGCCAAGTTAAAATTGCATTTATGGAGTTTTGGGAAAAACGAAATGCCGTTTTTGCTTGGAAAGAATGGCTCCTTTATCAAAACAATGTGGCCCTAGTTAATAAAGAATATGGGTTACCAGGTAAGCCAGGGTTTATGACCGATAGAGGTAGAGTATATTTACAATACGGCCCGCCGGGTAATGTAACCGATATGCACAATAATCCTCAAACTTATCCTTACGAAACTTGGCAATATTACGATGACGGCAAAATGGGTGATTCAAGGTTTTATTTTGTAAACTACTCATTTACACGAAACAACTATGTTTTGGTGCACTCAACAGCTTTAGGCGAAGCACAAAACCCCACATGGCGAGATACACTTGACCGGGGCAATAAAAGAGGGCATAATAAAAATGGGGTGGGCTCAGGCTGGCAAAATGAGTTTATTAATGAATAACAGCAAGTTTCTACCCGAATTGATCGGCACAAGAGTTTAGAGTTTTAAGTTTCTAGATTGAAAATTAAGCGTACACTAATAACAGTGGCGATTTTAGCCATTGCATTACCGCCACTTAGTAAGGGTGTTTTCTATCCATTTAAAAACACCGAAACCATAATTTGGAAAATTGGATGTCGTCTTTTTGATTTCAACGAAATTGAGTTGAGAACAACTGATAATATCAATTTGAATGAAATCACAATTAAAAATGGAGATAAAGTTGTTTTCAAAAACGGTAGGAGAAAAGACAATATTACTCAAGACTACGGCCATACAATACTGGATGTTTATCACAAAAACCTGCTCATAGCTGAAGTTGGGCACTTCAAAACAAATAATTGGTACGTTAATTCATATCAAATTCAACTTTCGAAAAATGAACATCAGCTATTAATTTCTCATGAAATTGAAGGCCCATCATCAT
Source organism: Bacteroidia bacterium (assembly GCA_049599535.1). GTDB lineage: Bacteria > Bacteroidota > Bacteroidia > CAILMK01 > JACPUW01 > JACPUW01. Next base: position 5,605 of record JBMYOR010000022.1, read on the forward strand.
CGTACGACAATTTTCAAAAGCGATATATCTACAACCAAAACAACGAGTTGGTACAGATCGATTATCTAAATGCTGCTGGCGAAGTATATAACTCAAAGGCTATACAAGCTATTGAATGAAGTTACTTACACCTTAATTAATCTTCAAATCCGTTGATTAACCAATTTTCAATTTCCCAAATTCCCAAATTTTCAAATTAACAAGATACTTTCGCCGCCTATGAACCAACCCAAGGTAGCCACGGCAATTTTAAACTGGAACGGAAGACATTGGTTAGAGAAGTTTCTACCAAGTGTAATGGCTACCGATTACGGCAATCATCAAGTAGTTGTGATTGATAATGGTTCAACTGACGATACCATTGAGTTTCTTAAAAAGTACTATCCCTATGTTAAGATTGTAGTTAATAGCGAAAATCATGGTTTTGCAGGTGGTTATAACGAAGGGCTCAAAAGTGTTGACGCAGAATATTACGCCATTTTAAATTCTGACGTTGAAGTTGACCCTAATTGGCTTAATCCTTTGGTTGAACTGCTTGAAAGCAATGAAAAAATTGCCGCCTGTCAACCCAAACTTCTCGGTTTTAATCAAAAAACTCATTTTGAATATGCGGGTGCTTGCGGTGGTTTTATAGATTGGTATGGCTTCCCATTTTGTAGGGGCAGAATTTTTGAAAGCAATGAGGAAGACCTTGGGCAATACGATACTGCTAGACCTGTTTTTTGGGCCACAGGGGCGGCTTTATTTATAAGGAGCAATCTTTTTCATGAGCAAAAAGGTTTTGATGCAGATTTCTTCGCTCACATGGAAGAAATTGATCTTTGCTGGCGATTGCAAAATGCTGGCTATGAAATTTGGGCAGAACCAAAATCGGTTTGTTACCACGTGGGCGGCGGCACATTGGGCAAAGAAAACCCAAGAAAAACCTATCTCAACTTCCGCAACAATTTATACATGATGAGCAAAAACTTGCCGCTTGGCGATGCGCTCATAAGAGTATTCCTAAGAATGATAATTGATGGCCAAGCTGCCATTAAAGAACTTTTAAGCGGTAACTCAAAGTTTTTTACAGCCATTTTAAAAGCGCATTTGCACTTTTACCTGCATTCACCCAAAACCTTTGCCAAGCGAAAGTCTATTCCCGTAAAACGAAAGTTCACCAGCCTACCAGGTGTTTACAGCCGTAGCATTGTACTTTGGTATTATGCACGTAGAAAAAGGAAGTTTAGCGATTTACCTACATAGAAAGATCTTTAAACGCTCGATCCCAAATCGAGCGTTCGATAGGTTTTACAGCTGAGCAATTGCCAAAATCAATCTAGATGCAATACCTCGGCCACACCTTTCCTTAACAACTCAAGCTCAGATTGGCCTATTTCCCCAATTTTCTTTTCCAAGCGATCCTTGCTTATACTTCTCAAATGCATTAAAATAATTTCAGATGTTGAAGACAAACCGTTGCTGGCATTTGGTTTTAACACTACATCACCTTTGTAATTCTTGATTTTGGTAGTTAAAGGGCAAACCCAAATCACAGGCGCATATACATTTAAAAGATTACCACTAACAACTACTACGGGTCTTTTGCCTGCTTGCTCGCTCCCCTTAATCAGATTTAAATCAGCAATCCAAATTTCACCCTTCGTTGCCATCAACTTGTTTTAAATAATCTGCCATCCCTTCTTCTGCCACGCTCAATATATCTACATCGCCACTCATTTCTTGATAAGATCTAATGTATTCGGCTCTTGTCAATTGCTCAAGGTAAATGCGCAATGCTTTTTCAATAAGCCTGTTTTTAGGCACAGAGAGCATAGCCGCCTGTTCATTCAATTTTTCCCAAACATCGTTGGGTAAACTACTTGTAAACGTTGCCATAAATTCAATCTATATTTATCAAATGTAAATATGATTCTTAATTAAAGTGAGTGAAAATTGAAATCTTGATTTGAATCCTAAGCGTTTTATCGGTTCTCAATGTGATACCACACCCTTACCTTTGGAAACCCAAAACACAACGCTGCAATGAAGAAAATACTCAACTACATCAATGGCGAATTGGTAGAACCAAAAGCTAATCAATGGCTTGACAATTTCAACCCAGCCACGGGTCAGGTTTATTCATTAATTCCAGATTCTGATGCTAATGATGTTGATGAAGCGGTGAAAGCGGCTGAAGCAGCAAAGGACCTTTGGGCAAAAACAAGTAGAAAAGAGCGTTCGGACTACATGCTTAAAATAGCTCGTGGTATTGAAGCACGTTTAGATGAATTTGCTCTTGCAGAAACAACAGACAATGGAAAACCCCTTTGGCTTTCTAAATCGGTTGATATTCCTCGCGGCATTTCAAATTTTGAGTTTTTTGCCACTGCCATTTTACATGAGCACAACGAGGCGCACCAAACCGATGAGTTAGCCATGAACTACACCTACACCAAGCCCGTAGGTTTGGCAGGTTGTATTTCTCCTTGGAATTTACCAATATATCTTTTCACTTGGAAAATAGCCCCTGCCCTAGCCGCCGGATGCTGTGTAATAGCAAAACCTAGTGAGGTGACACCTATGACCGCCTATTTACTGAGCGAAGTTTGTGTTGAAGTGGGTCTGCCAGCTGGTGTTCTAAACATCGTTCATGGCCTTGGACCAAAAGTGGGGCAGCGTATTGTAGAGCATCCGCAAATTCCTGCCATATCATTTACTGGCGGAACATCAACTGGTGCTCATTTGGCAAGAACTGCCGCGCCAATGTTTAAAAAGCTGAGCCTTGAGCTTGGCGGTAAAAACCCAAATCTGATTTTCGCTGATTGCGATTTTGATGATATGTTGAACACCACGGTTCGCTCTTCATTTGCCAACCAAGGTCAAATTTGCCTTTGTGGCTCAAGAATTTATGTTGAACGACCAATCTACGAGAAATTTAAAACCGCATTTGCAGAAAAAGTAAAAGCCTTAAAAGTGGGCAATCCCTTGGCTGATGATACCAAGACTGGGGCAGTAGTTTCAAAACCACATATGGAAAAGGTATTGAGCTACATTGCTTTAGCGCAAGAGGAAGGTGGCAAAGTATTATGTGGCGGCAATCAAGTAAAGCCGGTTGGATTTGAAGAAGGCTATTACATTCAACCTACGGTGATTGATGGCTTAGATGAGCAATGTAGAACCAATCAGGAAGAAATTTTTGGTCCGGTAGTAACCATACAACCTTTTGACAAAGAAGATGAAGTAGTTGCTTATGCCAACGCAACGCCTTACGGTTTGGCATGCACCATTTGGACCCAAAACCTTAAACGCGCTCATCGAGTTGCACATCAAATAGATTCAGGAATCGTATGGATCAACTGTTGGCTACTTCGCGATTTGCGAACCCCATTTGGCGGCATGAAACAAAGTGGTGTTGGCCGTGAAGGCGGATTCCACGCCATTGAGTTTTTTACCGAGAAGAAAAATGTTTGTATTAAACTTTAGAAAAGCTAAATTTCATTTATAACCAATCATATTTACTAAAGCAAAGTATTCATATTTGAATAAAGCCACTTAGTTTCACCACATAATGAAAAAGCTTACTACACTTATATTCATTGGTCTGTGTTTTTGTTTTGCTCAAAAATCATTGGCGTCTCATGTAATGGGCGCCGAAATACATTGGGAATCCCTGGGTAAAGACACCTTTAAACTTACCTTGATCTACTACCGAGATTGCAACGGTGTAAATCAAGATAGCGCTTATATTGACCTTAAATCTACTTGCCGAACTGAACGTGTTTTGGCTAAGCTGGTTTCAAAAACTGACATAACGCCACTTTGTAAAGGTGTTAAATCTCGATGCTCAAACCCTACAAGCAGTTTTAATTATGGCATTGAGAAAATTGAAATGGCAGCCATATTCTCTACTACTAATTTTATAAATGATGGCTGTTGCGAGATTCAATTGGTTTTTGAGCAATGTTGTAGAAATACACCATCACCCCCATTGCCCAACTCTAGTTTTTATCTAGAAGCTAAAATGAATGCATGTTTAGCACCTACAAACAGCTCTCCTGTTTTTGATGACAACCCAATTAGCTTTATATGCCTTAATTCTGAACAAGTTATTAGCTTTGGAGTAAGTGATAATGACAACGATTCAATAAGATATGAGCTTACGGCTCCTTTGGTAGATTCAAATAAAGCTTTTGCCTACAGCGGAAAATATGCTTTTGACAAACCGATTTTTTATAAGGGTTTTCCGAAAACCAATCTAAATTTTCCCGAAGGTTTTCATTTCAACAAAAAAACTGGGACCTTAATGTTTGTGCCTACGCGCCAGGAGCAAGCTTTTATGGCGGTAAAAGTTACCGAATACAAACAGGGCAAGGTAATTAGCGAGATTACTAGAGACCTAATGGTGGTAGTATTTAAATGCCCAAGTAATGAGTCCCCTGTTTTATCTGGAATAAATTGCAAAAATCCAAGTCCAGCGAATTTCGAAATTGAAACATGCCCAAATAAGTTACTTGAGTTTGAAATTTGCTCAAGCGACAAAGATAAAGGCGATACAGTAACACTTAATTGGGTGAGCGAAATTCCTAATGCATCTGTTTCTGTTATAAACTCAGGTTCAAAAAGGGAGCGCTTAAAATTTAGCTGGAAACCTTCAGACTTAGATTATAGAGAAGCGCCTTATTCGTTTACTGTAATTGCCAAAGACGATGCTTGCCCTTTGGTTGGCAAAACATCAAGAACCTATTTTATTAAGGTAAAGGAACCCGGGCCAGCAGTTAAGCTAGACTCAACGATTAAAAAATGTGGCCAAGTTGAACTAGAAGCCAAAACCATTGATTCCACCATAGCAAAAGGTTTTGAATGGAAAATTGGAAACGATGAACTAAAAACCGGCAAAGGAAAAACCAGCTCGGTTAAACTAAAAACCAAAGAAACTGGTAAAGTGGCTTACTCAATAACCACTACAGGAAGCAACAATTGCAAAAGCACTTTTTACGACACCCTAAATGTAGAGAACCATTTAACGGTTAAAACTTTAAACGACACCCTTGTTTGCTTCGGAAATAGCATAATGCTTCAATCAAATACAAAAATTGTAGATTCTACAAGAAAGCATTTTACCAAATGGAGCACTGGCGACTCAAGTACTAGTGCCATGAGCACATTGAATTTTGGACCTATTAATAATGACACAACGATTTGGGTAAGCACAAGCGACGGATTTTGTAGTGACACCGATTGGGTTCAGATTAAAGTGCGTGAGTTGCCAAAATTCAGCTTGCCAAAATCTAAAACTATTTGCCCGGGGTTTGCTGATTCAATTGTGCCTGCGCTAAACCTTGATACCACAATAGATAATTATGCCGTAGATTTTGAATGGAGCGTTGTTAATGGCTCATCCATTATCTCCAATGATACTATTTTGCAAATACATGAGACAAATACCTACTTTTTAACCTTAACTGATGAATTAGGCTGTAAGCACACAGATAGCACTATGGTTAAGGAAGACAAAAGTTGGTCAATGCCAGACACCTTTGTTTGTGAAGGTGAATCCATTAAGATTGAATTTCCTAATCAATCAAATATCATGTTTCGATGGAAGGATAAGCCAAGTGATACCACTACATCTTTAATTGGTTGGCAAAGAGCTTTGGAACCAATAAAAAGCAGCACTTTTCTCATTGAAAGGGTAAAAAGAGATGGTATCAGCATATGCAGAATAATTGACACTTTTCAACTTGATGTAAAACCAAAACCAACTGTTAGCATTAGTCCTGACTCTATTTTTACATGCTCAGGTAATGCAGTAGCGTTTAAGGCAAATATTAGTGGTGGCAACTGGAAAGGTCCGGGTGTTTCTTCTTCTGCTCAAGACTTAAATTTTACGGCAAATGCTGCATACTTGGGTAATAATCAAATTATTTACGTCTACAAAAACACATTTGGCTGTAGCAATTCAGACACCAGTATTTTAACAATTAGCGAAAAACCAAAAGCCCAATTTGCCAAAACCGACACTATCATAAAGCTAGGTAGCAAAATGATTTTCAAAAGTGACTTAACAAAGCCATTAAACACCATAATAAATTGGAAAGCTACCAACCCAGACACTGTCATTTTAAAGCATGATTCAATAGAATTGCAGTTCAGTCAATTGGGCATTAGCACAATTTCAATGGTGGTTTTAGACACAATTACTTCATGCGCCGACACAGCTAACCATTCGTTATCGGTTTTAAAATCAGTTGGTTTTGAAGATGAAGAAAATATTGTATTCAACCTATTTCCGAACCCAACCACTGGCCAAATTACTATTGGCAATCATAGTGAAGGCTTATTCCAGATTTTTGATTTAAATGGGAAAGTGGTGTTTATTAAAAACGTTGAAATTCAAAGTTCCGCTATAAACTTGAACCACCTAGAAAACGGTGTTTACTTTTTTCAATTTGAAAACCGAATGGGTTTACAAAGTGGAAAGTTGATTTTGATGAAGTAATTGAAGCAAATGTTTGGCAATACCTATCGTATTTTTATTTGGCTCATAGGTTTAATTATCTTTTTGCCGCTACAGACCTTAGCTACGCATGTACTTGGCGCCGATATGCATTGGGAATCTATAGGAAAAGACACTTTTAAACTTTCACTTAATATTTATAGAGATTGCAACGGTGTAAATCAAGACAGCACTTATATTGATCTCAAATCCACTTGCCGAACTGAACGTGTTTTGGCTAAGTTGGTTTCAAAAACTGACATTACGCCACTATGCAAAGGTGTCAAATCTCGATGCTCAAACCCTACAAGCAGTTTTAATTATGGCATTGAAAAAGTCGAAATGTCTGCCATTTTCACCACCACTAATTTTATAAATGATGGGTGTTGCGAAATCCAACTGATCGTGGCGCAATGTTGCAGATCAAACTCAATTGTTGGCACTGGTTTTCCACTCTATCTAAAGTCAACCATAAATGCTTGTTTATCTGGCAATTTAAATTCTCCCAAGTTTTTAAATGAACCTTTGAATTTGATTTGTTTGAATAATGATTTTTCATATTCGTTTAAAGTAGCACACAACGATTTTGATTCAATACGCTATGAATTAGTTCCTAGTTTAATTGATTCTGCTACTAGTTTTAAGTATGAAAATGGCTTTGATTATTACAAACCAATGAGCTTTCTTGGTTTTCCAAAAGTTGACCAAGAGCTTCCAAAAGGGTTTCATTTTAATGGCATAACAGGTCAATTAGATTTTAGGCCAACTAAACCTGAAATTAAATTTTTAGCCATAAAGGTGAAGGCATTTTTGCAAGGTGAGATAATTAATGAAATCGCTCGTGATATAACAGCTACCGTGATTAAATGCCAAGACAACGAACCACCTAAAATTTCGGGAATAGCTTGCACCGATATGCTAACATCAAACTTTAAAATAGAAACACTCCCCAATAAACTGCTTCAATTTAACTTTTGCATTTCAGATTCTTTTGATAATGATTCTGTTTGGGTGAAATGGCAAAATGAAATTCCTGGGTCAAAAATTGAAGTTACTGACTCCGCAAATGGCCAATTTCAATTTAGATGGACACCCGTGGATTCAAACCTTAGAAAAGAGCCTTACACTTTCACGGTTTATGCAAATGACAACTCGTGCCCAATGAAGGGCCACGCGGTCAAAACGTATTCAATAAATGTGCGTCGATTTGTTTCAATTGAAGATTACGGCCATAGCATAAGCGTTTACCCAAATCCAACTAAAAATCAACTTACCATTTTAACCAATAAACCAGGGCATTTTGAACTATTTGGCTCAAATGGAAAATTGGTTTATGCCAAAACGCTAGAGCAAAAGAGATCCTATTTCAACCTAAGCCATTTAGATAAAGGAATTTACGTCTATCATTTCAAGACTCACTCAGCCATTTACAGCGGGAAGCTAATTTTGAAAAACTAGAACATCCTTAAAGTGATTTTAAATATACATTTGGCCGTAAAATCAAGGGTAGTGTTCAAATCAACTCTGCTTACAATTCTAGCTTCAACCCCATTTAAACATATTTCAATAATGGTATTTTAGCCTTTATTTCTTCCGCTTTAAATAACTATAAAAATGCTTGTATCGTCATTGTCAATAAGCCAAAATTGATTGAATCATACACAGTAGTCATTAATTTTTAGTTGTGTACTTTAAAAAAAATGGTAAATCGAGTACCAACACCAAGTTTGCTATGTACTTCAATTTTGCCGTGGTATCGCTTAATTATACTTTGCACTAAGTGTAATCCAATTCCTTTTCCCTCTTTTTTAGTTGTAAACCTTTGGTAAAGCCCAAACACTTTGCTTCCAACTTTATCCAAATCCATGCCCATTCCATTATCTTCAACATCAACCCTAACGTAGTTGTCTTGATTTTTTGCCTTGATTTTAATAGCTGGCTTGCGGTTTGGCTCAGCATACTTTAATGCGTTTGAAATTAAATTCTGAAAAATTCTATCAAAATGAATCTCCGGAAACTCAATTTCTAAATCATCTTCAACTCGTAAATCGATTTGCCCATCAGCTTGCTTAATCATTTCTGAAAAATCATTAACAACAGCTTTAAGCTCTGGCTCGATTTTAATTGTGCCTTTTGGTAGTTCAAGGTTCTTTTTAACTGCAATTACCTCGTTTAACGATGTAATTGTGTTGCGCATACGAGCAAGTGAAACGTTTATCTTTTCTAACAGATCATCTCCAATGGCATCAACCTTAATGTATTCTTTAGCCATTTCAATTAGCCCTTGCATATTTGTAAGCGGTGCCTTTAAATCATGGCTGGCTATGTAGGCAAACTGTTCAAGATCTTGCTTTTGATTATTTATAGCGTGCTGTATTTTCTTTTGCGCACTTAAATCAATTATAGTACCTATAAATGTTTCAATATTATCCTTATTATAATCTAATGGCCTCATATAAACTTTTACCGGCACTTCATAAACCTGATTATGTTTCCAATTAAATTCTGCATCAAAAATTTCATTTTGGGCAAGCGCATTATTCCAACCATTTATAACCCACTCTTTATCATTTGGGTGTATGTTATTTTTCCACTCAAAGCCTAAACATTTGCTTTTTGGTAAACCCATTATTTCACTGCATTTACCATTGGCGTAAAATAAATACCCATCTTTTCTTACTAAATACACACCAACGGTAAGGCTTTCGGTAAGTGTTTTAAATAGCATCTCACTTTGTTCAAGCTCGTTTTCAATTTCAACCCGTTGTGTAATATCTCTGGCTACGCCTACCAGTTCAATTGCATTTTGATTTACATCGCGTCTGTAAACTTTATCTCTACTTTTAAGCCATCGGTAGTCCAGTGATTTTGATTTGGCCCTGTATACTACTTCATAAGTATCTCCTTTTTTATCGTTCTTAACTTTTGCATGATGCGCAAAAACTTTAGGAATATCATCAAACGATGACATCTACTACTCATCAGGAATGGAATTTGGAACAGAAGTTGGATTCAAAACTGATGAAGCACCAATAGAATTATTTGAAAAAGCATGTAATGTTTATGTTAACATGTTGACTTCAAATCAATAATTTAGTATAATAGTTGTATATAAAGTAAGGAGTATATATGTTAGAAGTAAGAATTTTAGGAAACCAACCAGAGCC